>JBBDMI010000007.1 GCA_040878395.1 Candidatus Dependentiae bacterium
ACCGTTGGTTATTCAACCGTTGGTTATTCAACCGTTGGTTATTCAACCGTTGGTTGTTCAACCGCTGATTGTTCAACTTCCGACTGTTTACCCTGTTGTTTTTGATCTTCAATAAACTGCTTTAATAATTCAATATCACTTAACTTTTGTATAGCCATTATTTTTTTGTTTGGATATAACTGCTTTGCCATATCAACTAACATAGTTCCCGGCCCTACCGAAAGCAATAGATCACATGTATGCAATTCTCGTAATGAGGCAAGCCAATTTGATGGTTTAACTGATTGATGAATAACTTCATGTTTTAATGAGATACCTGAATTTACCGATTGAGCTGAAATATTTGAAATAAGCGGAATCTCAATATCTTTAAAATCAACTTTTTCTAAATAGATTTTAAATTGATCAATTGCTGATTGCATTACAGGAGTATACAAACCAAACTCGATAGCAATATCCTCAACTTTAACTCCGGGCATTTTTTTTGCATATTGCATGCAAGCAAACACAGCATCCTCAGGACCTGAAATAATATGTTGATTTGGCATTTCATATACAGCAATAGAAACAGCATCTTGCGCTACTTGTTTGAGTAATAATTGCAATTCGTCAGTTGAACAACCTTTAATGCGCGCCATCGCTACCGATTGTTGCTCAAAAAGTTGTTGTGCATATAATGAAAATTTCATCAGCACATAAAGGCCATCGGCAAATGTCAGTCCTTTTGCAGCATGCATAGCAGCAAACTGTCCCACATTATAACCGGCAACTACATCAGGTTTGATACCGACATCAGCTAATACTGCATAAAGCGATGAACTGACTAAAAACAATGATGTATATGCATGATGCATTTTTGAAAGTTCAACATCAGATGATGCAAAACATAACTTGATGTAATTGATATCAACACAATGAGATGCTTGTTCAAAATATTCTTGCATGACACGAGATTCGTCATAAATATCTTTTGCCATGCCAACATATTGGCTACCATAGCCTGGAAAAATCATCCCTATTTTCATGATTCCCTCACATTCGGAGTCAATTATCATGCACGCTGATTTAAAAATGAAACAAACTGTTTTAATCGTGCCAGTGACTCAGATTTGCCCAATAATGCTAACAGTTCAAACACACTTGGACTCGAACTTCCACCTACTAATGCAATTCTAATTGGTTGTGCAATAGTACCTAATTTTTTGTTCTCTTTTTTTGCATACCCTACAATCTGTTCTTTTATTGATGCAAGGTTAAATGCTTCTGCAGCTTCAAGTAATTTTATTATCATTGTTACATCATCAGCCGTATGCTCATTTGTCCATTTTGCACACGCAGCTTGATCATATTCAGTTGGCGCATGGTGCACATCAATAATTGCATCTGCAAGCTCAACAACTGTTTTTACACGCTCTTTATATAAAGCAATAAATGCACATAACTCTTGATCATTACTGCCAATAGTTTGTGCAAAATCAGGTTTGATTGTATGTATAATGTTTAATAATGCTTGATCTTCTGTATCACGTATATAAAGACCATTTAACCAATCAAGTTTTTCTTGATCAAATATTGCTCCTTTTTTGCCCACATTTTTCAATTGAAACAGTTCAATTAATTGATCACGAGAAAAAACTTCTTGATCCCCATGAGCCCAACCCAAACGAACTAAATAATTTAATAATGCATCAGGTAAATAACCCTGTTCTTTATAATCCATAACTGACGTTGCAGCATCACGCTTACTCAAGCGATTACCACTTTTGCCTAAAATTAACGGTAGATGTGCAAAAGTTGGTTGTTCTGCTCCCAAAGCTTCATACAATAATATTTGCTTTGGTGTATTTGGAATATGATCTTCACCACGTATAACATGCGTAATGCGTTGATGAATGTCATCAGCAACCACAACAAAGTTATACATCGGGCGACTATCTGAACGTGCAATTACAAAATCATCAAGCTGTTCAATAGCAAAACATACGTTGCCACGAATTGCATCATCAAAGCATATCTCTTTGCGATCTAATGGTAACTTAAAACGCACCACATACGGTTTGTCTTGATTTTGCTCTTGATCACGACACACGCTATATGCTTTTGCAAAATCTGCTGTGCCATGTTTTTGTTTGTATAATTCAAAGAACTCATCTTGAGTATAGAAATCTTTATATGCTTTACCTTGCGCAAGCAACTGTTCAATCAACTTTGTATGTTCAGGAAAACGATCTGATTGCAATACAATCGGTTCATCAGCTTTGATATCAACCCATGCAAGAGCATCTGCAATCGCATCAGTATATTCTTGTTTTGAACGTTCAATATCAGTATCTTCGATACGCACTAAAAATTGCCCACCATGATGGCGTGCAAATAACCAATTGAATAAAGCGGTTCGAAAACTACCAATATGCAAGTAACCTGTTGGAGAAGGTGCAAATCGAACACGAACCATCTGTTTTGCTTTTTTCATATATCAATTCTTTTATTACAAAACAATCGCCCTTGCATACTTATTGATGCAAAGACGAATGCTTTAATTTTTTTGCTTAAATTATACTGTTGCAACTTTTTGCTCTGCTAACTCAATCCAAGGTGAATCGGAAAATTCAGCTTTTTGAGCAATCAGCTTTTGCCATGTTTCTTTTGCTTTACCAAAATTGTTATCTGCAAAATAATAATCACCAACATGATACAATGCTGCATCACGATATGTATTATGTTCATCTTGAGCTAATAATTGTAATTGCTCAAACCCTTGCATTCTTTCATCTTTGTTTGTCGCATCTAATTGCATCAAATTTTTGGTCAACATAAAGTAATTTTTATAAGGAGATGCAGCATCAAGCATTTCGATAGCTTGTTGCATATGTGTGGTAGCTTCTTCTATTTTCTGTTGACGCGCCAACGCCTGCGCTTGCATCACCAAGAAAAATGGTTGTAATGAGGATCCTGATGCTTGATCAAATCCTAAATCATTCATTAAATGTATTTCAGACCACAGTGGTTGCACACTGTTTGTTGCTGTTTGATATTCTTGTAAACACTCACCTAAAATCTGTTGCGCTTTCTTTCCTCGATACACTGAATACCATTGATAAGAAAACCAACCTATAGTCGATAATGTCAAAAAACCTAACCCAATGATCATGGCTTTTGTTTTAGGATCTTGCACAGATGTAATCATTTTTTTTGCCTGTATCATAGACCAACTCCATGTATATTTATTACCACCATCCAATTTTTTAATAACAAATCTTAATGCCATTTATCATACCAATAAAACAATACGAATTCCGGCAAATATAAAAACAAAAAAAAGCAAACCTCCATTAAAATTTGCTTTACTTCGCTTCTTTTTGTTGCGTTTCAGCTTTTTTTGCTTCTAACGCTTCTTTTGCTTTACGTGTTTCACCACGTTTTTCAGCACGATCAGTTTTAGTAACTAAAACTTTTCTACCTTTATAATACCCACACTCTTTGCAAAGCTGATGAGCAGGCATAGGATGTTCACATTGCTGACAACGAGCAATAGCTTTAACTTTTAATCCCCAATTTGCAAACCTTTTATCACGGCGAGGTCTACTTCGCTTCCGTTTTGGTACTGGCATGACTTATTCTCCAGGAGTTTCCAATACAAATAGAATTTTTATCAACACTTTTAACCTATAACACACTCAATAGTGTATAAATATAGTTATTTTAATAACTCTTTTACTATACAGTATTTCTTTAAAATTGCAAAAAACAAAATCGTTAAATACCTGCACAAACAAGGTTATTTCAGTTGCCATAAACCAACCGCATTTTGCATCACTTTTCCTGATAATTGCAAATCAAATAGATAATTATTAAGTTGATCTATATCAATATCAATATGGACAAGCAGATCATCTGCGCAAAGCGGTTCACGAGCACAATGAAATAAAATCTTTTCATCTATAGTTGTTGCAGCCTGTAATACCGGTTTCACTTTTGTTTGTTTTGTTTGAGCAACTTTTTTTAGCGAAACAAGTGGCAGAGATTGTTGCACCTCGGTCTCTCCAAGTTCACGCATCAAATCATCAACCGAAAGCATTGGCGTCGCACCTTCTTTTATTAATGCATGACATCCGGCAGAAAGTGGATCAAAAATAGAACCGGGCACCGCAAATACAGATTTTCCTTGCTGTAATGCATATTCTGCTGTAATTAATGCGCCACTTTTTTGCGCAGCTTGCACCACCAAACATGCCTCTGACATACCGGAAATAATACGATTTCGTGCAGGAAAATGTCCCGGATGAGCCGTTTTTTGTAATGCAAATGGACTCACAACTGAACCTCCACAATCTATAATTTCTTGGAATAATCGTGTATTTGATCGTGGATAAAGATGCAACAAACCGGATCCCAAAATAGCAACCGTGTTTCCTGCACAAGCAACAGTCTGTTTATGTGCTATGGTATCTGCACCAATTGCACCACCACTGATTATATTCCACCCTTTTTGTACTAAAGTAGACACACATGCATCGATCACCTGTTGGCCATAATAATTCGCTTTGCGTGAACCGATAATAGCGATATTTTTCTCAAAACGATTAAGTGGTGTTCCCCGATAATACAGAACTGATGGCGGACCATTAATATGTTTGAGCAACTCAGGATAATCTTCATCAATTACAGATGTCCACTCAACGCAATGCTTTTGCATGAGTTGAACTTCTTGCTCAAGTATTTCAATACCTTTAAGCCCATGGACTATCTTTGATGCAAGCTCAAGATTTATCCCACATTTAACTGCCATTTCTTGCACACCGAATGCATAAAGATCTGCAAAATGATCACTTTGCAATAATCGAGTAATAATCCCCGAACCAACCCCATCAATCAACGAGAGATGTAAAATAAGTAAACGTTGCATAGAAATATCTTTTTTATAACATTAAACATGAAAAAGGGCCGTATATACAGCCCTTTTTGTTTTCATTGTAATCTTAAACTGTCGATTGGTCCAGTAATTATAGGCAATCCACATGTATCAATCTAACAAACTCAACACTTGAGCAATCCTTACACCAAGCTCATTATTTGCATATGTATTAATGCGATTAAGCATGCGCTTTATGTGACCGGCATATTTTGTTTGAAACGTCCAAGAATGAATTAAATTTTTATCCTTTGCTACAGTAACTATTGTTTCAATTTTTTCCAATGCAGTTTCATACACAACAAGCCCATCCTCATAACAACGTATTTGAGCAGTTTTAAAATCATTTTCAACATCTGCAATCAATTGAAGTTCTTGATGTGGAATAACCAAGAAAAGCTGTAATTTGTGCACCAATGGCCCTTGAGTATTGCGAACATTTAATGAGTCCATTACAAACAGTTCAATACCATGCTCACCACTTCTTGCAACAACAGAAATCCAATGCCCTTGCCTTCCTCGAAGAGTACCGCTCCCAGTTTCATAATTACTCATATTACCGAGCAAAAAAACATGGCAATAATTTTCTTCCGATTGCAACCGTTGCGCTACTAATGGAAAATGCTCATCCAATTCGGGACCAAACTCCATTACATTTGGAATAATGGTATAATTTTCAACATTCATTTGTAAAAGCGTTTCCATTACATTGTTTATTGCAAATTCATTAAGATTTTCATACCTAGCATCATAATGATCAGGATCTACATTTAACCTTAAATATTCTTTACAACTGTTAATTTCAGGACCTTTCTTAAGCAGATCGAATACATTCGCATCTCTATAATCGGCACTGTTTGTATAATTTTGATACAGCGTAACGCCATTGAATGCTGCATGCATTGCACAAGTTGACCCGCCCTGTCTTTTTACTAAAGAACTGCGATCCTGTATTAAGTTGTCAGGTGATCTAAAAGCCGAATCTGCTTTTCTATAAAACTCATAGTTCATGCGACAATATAAAATAATACCATCAAGCACAGCTTGATCTATCTCACTTTCATCCTGTTCATTCAACATCGTCTTTACTTTGCATATCAAGAAATCAATATCTTTAGAATTGCTTATAGATTGAAAAAGGATATTTCTCACATATGTAGAAACATCTGAATATTTTATTTTAGGAGTTTCCTTAACTTGCCTATTGTCATGACTCGACGCTTGCGATACATCAGAATTAGCCTGTATATTTCCTGAAGATCTTTGACGAATAAAAGCGTATAATCCAACTGATGCTAATGCTGCAATTGCATAGACTTTTGGATCTTTTAGATAAGGCAATACTACCTCTTTAACCTCATTAAATGACCAATTTTTAAACCAATCACTCCAACCTGCATGTCCTATTGCAGGCTGTACAAGCAGACTAAGCATAACAATGGTTAAAACATATTTTTTTAAATAAAGCTGTTTCATGATTAAACCTCCATAAAACCGTAATAGTATAAATTATAACATAATATACATATATTTCAACTAGCAATTAAAGGAGGGGTTGCTGTCATTTCTAATGAAAAAGAGCGCCTCCACAATAGAGGCGCTCTTTTTCATTCACTTTTTCTATATTATTTCTTATTAAAACAAACCTTGTTGCTGATCATTGCCATCATTGAACTCAATGTGCATTTCGTCATGCTCAGTTGCTTCAACGGTAACACCAGTGTTATTATCAGTCACCTTTATTGATTTATCAATTGCAACATCAACACTGTTTGTTTTCACTGATTGTGCCGGCATCACCTCAACCGATTCTGCCGGAACTTCAGGTGTTTCAATTTCAACTGACTGACCATCTACCGAATCGAGTTGAGCATCTAAAGACTCCAATGTATCATCAGAGGTTGTCATGGCATCAGCTTGTACTTGTGATTCATCGTCAACTTGAGCAACTGTTCCAGATGCCGCTTCGGTTTGATTTTCTCCCGAGCCACCATCATTTAGATTGCCTACATCATCCGATTCTTCAAATGCAACTACTGCTGCTAATGTTTGATCTTTTTCAAGTTTAATCAAACGCACACCTTTTGCTTGTCGACCCATGGTGCGAATTTCAGTTGGTGAAAGACGAATAATTTTACCCGCTTGATCAATAAGCAATACAGTTGATTTATCGGTTACCAATACAAGCCCAATCACTTCACCGTTTCGCTTGTTTGTAGGAATGGTACGCACACCAACACCGCCACGATGAGCAACACGGAAATCTTGAATTTTCACTCGTTTTCCATAGCCACGCTCTGTTGCAAACAACAGATCACCACCATCGGAAATAACTTGCATACCAACAACAAAATCGTCACCCTTCAATCGAATACCAATAACACCCGATGCTTGTCTTCCCATAGAACGAACTTCATCTTCTTTAAAACGAATTCCTTGCCCATGTGAGGTTGCCAATACAACGGAATCATTACCGGTACTTATTGCACAAAAGACCAATTCATCATCTTCTCTTAAGGTAACTGCACGGATACCGGTTTGACGAATTTTTGCAAATGCCATAGCGTCGGTTCGTTTAATCAAACCTTTTTTGGTTGTCATGACAACTTGCTTATCTTTCATATCCGGAGTACAAAGTAGTTTTACCACTTTTTCACCCGGTTGCAATGGTAGTAAGTTCACAATTGCGCGACCTTTTGAAGTTCGCGAACCTTCAGGAACTTGGAATACCTGCAAGCTATACACACGCCCTAAGTTAGTAAAGAATAAGAGTTCATCATGTGAACGTGTAACATAAATATCTTGTACGACATCATCAGAATCACCCAATGCAGCCATACCCATCTTGCCTCTACCGCCACGATGTTGCACACCGTACGTTTCTAGCAATACTCGTTTGATATAACCTTTCATAGTTAATGTAACGACAACATCTTCTTGAGGAATTAGGTCAGCTTCGGTAAGCAGATCCAATGCTCCCTCAATACGTGTTTTGCGCTCATCACCATATGTTTGTTTGATCTCTTCAAGTTCTTTTTGCACTTCAGCACGCAATACTGATTCATCTGCTAAAATGAGCTTCAGACGTGTAATGGTCACTTTAATTTCTTCTAATTCAGAACGAATTTTGTCTTGCTCTAAACCGGTTAAACGTTGCAAACGCATCTCAAGAATCGCTTTACCTTGAGCATCAGTTAATAAGAAACGCTTGTTCAATTTAGCAATCGCTTCATCAGCTGATGATGACTGCTTAATAGTTGCAACCACTTCATCAATATTATCAAGCGCAATAATGAAACCATTTAATAAATGCTCACGCGCTTCAGCTTTGCGCAATTCAAATAATGTACGACGATACACAACCTCTTTGCGATGAAAAAGGAAATGCTCCAATAATTGACGCAAATTAAAAATCATCGGTTTATTATCAAGCAAACCGAGCATCAACATAGAAATTGAAGTTTGGAACGAAGTATGTTTATATAATTGATTTAATACAACATGAGGATTTTCATTACGTTTAAGTTCAATAACCAAACGCATACCACGCTTATCCGATTCATCACGAATATTAGCAATGCCCTCAATAATTTTATTACGAGCTAAATCAGCAATCTTTATAATTAAGTCTGCTTTATTAACCATATAAGGCAATTCTGATACAACAATACTTGTACCTTTTTTACCTTCTTCAATATTTACTACTGCACGCAGAGTAAGGCCTCCACGCCCGGTTCTATAAGCTTTCACAACTCCCGCACGTCCACAGATAATACCACCTGTTGGAAAATCAGGAGCAGGAACTATTTTAAACAGTTCATCTTCAGAAAGATCTGGATTTTCTAATAATGCTAATAACGCATTGGTAATTTCAGTTAAATTATGTGGTGGAATAGATGTCGCCATACCAACAGCAATACCGGTTGTACCATTTATTAATAAATTAGGTAATTTACTCGGTAACAAAGTTGGCTCTGTAGTACTTTCATCAAAGTTAGCTACAAATGGCACCGTGTTTTTATCTAAATCAGTAAGAATCTCTTGAGCAATTTTTGCCATACGTACTTCAGTGTAACGCATCGCAGCAGCATTATCACCATCAACGGAACCCCAGTTTCCTTGGCCATCGAGTAACGGATAACGCTTTGAAAAATCTTGTACCATACCAACCATGGTATTATACACGGCTTGATCACCATGCGGGTGATATTTACCAAGAACGTCACCGACCACACGTACGGATTTACGATAAGGTTTATTATGATGCAATCCCATCTGATGCATTGCATATAAAACACGTCGATGAACCGGTTTTAAACCATCACGAATATCAGGAATTGCACGACTGACAACTACGGACATTGCATAATCTAAAAACGAATCTTTTAATTCATCTTCAATAAGTACAGGAACAACTCGTCCCTTTTTTACATTATTTTGATTGGGTTCCATAAATTCCTATCCATCAATTAAGGCACGGTAACTTTTGCAAATTTTTATATAATTATTTATATAATAAGGATACATTCATTGCCAAAATAAACAAGTGATTGGATGAACGTCAAGATATGCATCACCTTATTTTGATGTCATCTTTTTTAACATACAGATGCTTCAAAAAAAACATGATGCGTGAACCATTAATAACTTACGCATCATATTAAATTATTAATCTGTTATAAAAAAGACTTTGAGTAACTTTATGAAATAGTTTTTTATAAAGCGATTCAACTACCATTACAATTTTCCAAAAAAAATTACGATATTGCTAAAAAAAAACATCCATGCTATTAAGAGAAAAGAGAGAAAAAATGAGAGAAAAAATGAGAGAAAAAAAGAAGCAAAAAATATTAATTGCACTATGTGCGATAAGCCTATCACATTATATATTAGGCAACATTCCCGTCCCAACACAACAGCGTATGTGGCAGAACATCATTGACGACTTACTTCTTGATATGACCATTGACTCTAAAGTCGACCAAATTCAGCTAACTGCAAACACTATAGAAAGCAAAGTATGCACCATAGATTCTAAAGTTGATGCAATTCAATCAACATTAAATAGCATAGATTTCGATGGCAGTGTGATTGATCAGGTTGATAGTAAACTGTGCGCATTGGATATGCTCATTCGCGGCACAGAGGATAGCAAGCTTGATGTGATCATAGATCTTGATGAAAATACATTAAGTAAAGTCTGCACTATTGACAGTAAAGTTGATGTGATCGATGCAGAAATTGAACAAGTTCAATCGAAAGTATGTGCAATTGATAGCAAAGTTGATTTCATCATCCAACTTTTACTGATCTAATGTGATGCCTTAATGAACGCCTAAGTATAATCGTGGTTATAAACCAAAAAGAACAATTAAAAAAGAGCTCATGGAGTATGAGCTCTTTTTTAATTTAATTTATTGTATCTTCTTACTGACCTAACAAATGAGCACGCAACATCCAAGCAGCTTTTTCATGCTTTTCAATTAAATCAGATACAAAATTGTTAGTACCTGTATCATTTATTTCCACTGTATAGATAACCAGCTCACGTAAATTTTTGATAATAGACTCATGCCCTTCAAGCAACAGTTTTATCATCATATTTGCACTCGGATTAACATCAGGATTTTCAGGAATATTCGTGTTTTCAATAAATTCTGCCAATGAACCATACGCTTTAAAACCTAATGCACGTACACGTTCAGCAACCAAATCAACATTAGCTGCAAGCTGATCATATTGCTTATTAAACAGTTTATGCAATGAACCAAAAAATGGACCAACTACATTCCAATGAAATTTTTGTGTCTTAATATATAATGTATATTCATCAGCAAGAAGTGTATTTAACCTTTGAGCGACGTCTTTACGTTGAGCTTCATTCAATCCGATGTTAACCAATTCTTCACTTTTTCCCATTGGCACATCTTCTATAGTTACACTTGAATTAAGTGCTTGATCTTGAGCTATCGCCATTTGAGCCAAAAAAACTAGGCAAAACAAGTTTTTTTTCATTATTTATCCTTTTTCTATAAAAACAGCCTCAAAAGAGATGTTTTGACAATATTACTTATTCATATTTATAGTAGCTAAAACTATTTCAACTTGTCAATGATTTTAATAATTAATAATCAATCCTGATCAGCCAATCCAATCATATACAACACTCTATTTTTACTTTATAATTTTACCTATCAACAAAATTGTCATTTTAAAACCTAAAAAAATAGCTGAAAATATGGATTTATCAAAAATTAATTTAAAAGATTTTCATCCCAGTCATGTACGTAATTTCTCAATCATTGCCCATATCGATCATGGCAAGTCCACCCTCTCTGATCGTTTGCTGGAATTTACCGGCACCTTATCCGATCGTAATAAAAATGAACAATTTTTGGACAAACTCCAAGTAGAAAAAGAGCGTGGGATCACCGTTAAAGCACAAACCGTTTCTATGTTCTATGAATACGATGGCGAACTGTATCTATTAAATTTAATTGATACTCCCGGCCATGTTGACTTTAATTATGAAGTCTCACGTTCATTATACGCATGCCAAGGTGCATTGCTTGTTGTTGATGCAGCACAAGGTGTGGAAGCACAAACAATGGCCAATTTTTACTTAGCTTTTGAACAAGACTTAACCATGATTCCGGTTATTAATAAAGTTGATATGGCAAATGCACAACCAGAAAAAGTTACTGTACAACTTGAAAAACTGTTCGATTTTCAACCGAATGAAATGATTCTTGCTTCTGCAAAATCCGGTATCGGTATCAAAGAAATTTTAGATGCTATCGTTACATGTATTCCTGCACCAAAAGGTGATGAAGAAAAACCACTTAAAGCATTACTATTCGATTCATGGTTTGATGAATATCGCGGTGTGATATGTTTGATTGCAGTACAAGATGGTTGTATCAAAAAAGGTGATAACATCAGTTTAGCTCAAACCGGCAGGCATTACGAAGTGCTGGAAGTCGGGTTGATGTATCCAGATCAACAACCGACCCATGCTTTATATCCCGGTCAAGTTGGTTATTTAATTTCCGGTATGAAAACGGTAAAAGAAGCACAAGTTGGCGACACCATTGGCGCTTATAAAAAAAATATTGAACCATTTCCAGGATTTCGTCCTGCAAAACCGATGGTATTTGCCGGTATATTTCCCGTTGAAACCAATGACTTTCCTGAACTTTCCGATGCTATTGAAAAACTTGTACTCAATGATGCAAGTGTAACAGTTACCAAAACATCATCGCCTGCACTGGGTCTTGGTTTTGTGTGTGGATTTCTTGGATTGTTGCATATGGATGTATTCAAACAACGGCTTGAACAAGAATATGATCTATCAGTCATCGCAACTGCACCTAGTGTACTCTATAAGATAGATTTGAAAGATGGCTCTAAAATACAGGTCGAAACACCATCAGATTTCCCTGATCCGAGTAGAATTGAAACCATTTATGAACCGATAATATCGGCAACTATCATTGTACCAAGAGAATATTTGGGCAATATGATAAAATTGTGTGAAGAAAAACGAGGCATTCAAACCGATCTTTCATACATGGATGAAGAACGTATTATTTTAAAATACAAACTCCCCCTTAATGAAGTGGCAACCGATTTTTATGATCAACTAAAATCAATGAGCTCCGGTTATGCGAGTTTTGATTATGAAGAATCTGGCTATGAACCTTCTGATTTGGTCAAAATGGATATCCTACTGAACAAAAAGCCTGTCGATGCTTTATCAGTTATCGTACACAAAGATAAATCATACCATCTTGGTAGAGATTTAGCCGAAAAATTACGTAAAGTTATTCCACGTCAATTATATGAGGTCGCTATTCAAGCAGCAATCGGTGCAAAAATCATTGCACGTGAATCAGTTGCTGCATTGCGCAAAGACGTAACCGCTAAATGTTACGGCGGTGATATTTCACGTAAACGTAAATTACTTGAAAAACAGAAAAAAGGTAAAAAGCGTATGAAACAAGTTGGTAACGTAGAAGTCCCACAAGAAGCTTTCCTTGCTATTTTGAAAAAATAACTCATTATATACAACAATATTTATCATTTAAAAACACCAAAGGATTTGTATGAAAAAACTGATACTTTCAGCTACATTACTTTTAACTATGCATAGTGCTAATTACACAAAGGGTGATGATCAAGCTTTAGCACCAAGAATCACTCGCGAGCAAAAATGGGAACAGTATGAACAGAATAGATTAGCACATACATCACCATGGAAAAAAGTAAAAGAATTTTGCTACGAATGGAAAGAATCAATAAAACATATTTTTTTATTAGATATATTATTTTTTAAAAATAATCGAATCACCACGGATCAAGCTCAAGAAATATTAAAAAAATTTGGACGAAATTTAAATGATGTGACAATTTTAGATAAACCAATGGCAGGACCGGCTTGTACCATTTTTAATACCATTATTATTGATCACAAAAAAATGTCCAAACTTACCAAAGAAGAACAAGCTTTTATTCTCGGACACGAGATTGTTCATTTAAAAAAGAAAGACTGGCTCACCCGATTACTTTTTGCACTATTTCTAGAGCAAGTCAAAGAATATGGTCTAAATAAAGTACTAAATAATCCAAAGCCAATTGAATACTTCATATTTTGGTTAATATTAGAAGCTTATGTATGCATTCCATTATCATTAAAGCTTTCACGCTATCAAGAAAAACGATGTGATCTTGAAGCAGCCAAAACACTAGGACTGGCCCGAGCTGGTGCCTCTGCTTTTGAAAAAATACGTAAAAAATGGATTTCAAAACAAGAAGTACCCTTAAACCCAAATGGTATATGGCATAATTTACAAACATGGTTTGGAATAAAACTTTCACATCCTGAATTACATGACAGAACCGAATATCTATTAGAACTGGCAGAAAAACAAGAGCGACTCTAATTTCATGTCTAACAGCCGATTTTTTCATTTTAAAACATCAACACCAAAGGATTTGTATGAAAAAACTGATACTTTCAGCTATATTACTTTTAACTATGCATGGCATAAGCGCGATGGGAGATGCAAAGGCTCTTGAGCCCAATATCACCGCAGAGCAACGATGGCAACAATATGAAGACAATCGACTGTTAGACAAATCTCAGTGGGAAAGCATCAAAGAATTTTTTTATGAAAATTATCAAGACATCAAACAACTCATGTTACTTGATATTCTATTTTTTAAAATTAATAGAATTGAAACTGAATTCGCTCAAGAAATATTACAAAAATTCGGTCGTAGTCTAGATAACGTTACTATTCTACACAAAGACCTTAGAAGCTCATACCCTAGACAATCATTTACTATTTTTAACACTATCGTCATTGATCAATCAAAAATAGCAAAATACACAAAAGAAGAGCAGGCTTTTCTTTTGGGCCACGAAATTTCACACCTTAAGAATAAACATTGGATCTATAAAATTATACTTGCTGCCTTACTAACAACTTTACTAGGACCTCCTTTTGGAATCCCTTGCTATAATTATTGTTCACGAAATATGGACTTAAGTGCAGACAAAGAAGCTGCATATCTTTTAAATTCTGCAAATGAAGGCATCTCAGCACTTGAAAAAATGCGCCGTAAAGTAATCTCTAAAGCAAATTTTATGATGAATCCAAATGGGATCCAAAAAACATTATTAAATTGGTTTAGTATAATCTTTGGTCGACATCCGACCTTTGAACAACGTATTGAAATGCTAAAAAAACATAATACTATAACAAAAAAGAGTACCCCTTAATAAACATGCAAAAACAATCGATATTTATTGCAGCAGTTATAATTTCTATAACTGCTGTTTCCATATTTTTTTTCCCGACCATATACCAGCAAAATAATAATAGTTCACTACATGTAACCGTAACAACAAGTATTATTGCCGATGCGGTCACACAGATTGCCGGCAAACACATTACAGTGCATACATTAATGGGTCCGGGTATTGATCCGCATTCATATCATGCACGATTGAGTGATATACGTGCATTATTATCATCAGATATAATTTTGTATAACGGTTTACATTTGGAAGGTAAAATGGCCAGTATTTTGGAAAAAATGCAAACCATGAAGCCAACATATGCTGTAGCGAACATCATTGATCAAACGAAACTGATTCAATCTGATGAATTTGATGGTATATATGATCCACACATTTGGTTTGATGTAACGCTATGGATAGAAGTAATTGCATATATTACCGATATTTTAATTAAACATGATCAAACAAACGCAAAAATATATAGACATAATTACGCTAGTTATGTGACACAATTGCAAAAAATGCACCATAGAATACAAACCAAAATTAAAGAGATCCCTAAGAAGGATAGATTTTTGGTAACAACACATGATGCATTTTCCTATTTTGGCCGTATATACGATATTAATGTAATTGCATTACAAGGTATCAATTTAGACGCAGAACCATGCATCACCGACATACAACAGTTAGTACAAGTTATTGTAAAAAACAATATAAAAACTATTTTTGTTGAATCATCATTACCGCATCGCAGCATGCAAGCAATTAGTCAAGCAGTTCACGCTTATGGTTGGCAGGTACAGATTGGTGATGAACTTTATTCTGATGCACTCGGTCCACAACATTCAGATGCTCATACATACATCGGAATGCTCAAACATAATGTAAACTCAGTTGTAAATGGCCTCAATTCACGGTAAACTATGTACATTCAAATATTAAAACTTGCACGAAGGAATTTTTCATGATCAATCAAAAACTTTTATCACTGTTGCTTTGCGTTATCTTTATTACAGAAATATCTGCACAAGATGAACGTATTGATACAGCCTTGCAAAACAACACAGCTGAAACATCAACATCAGAAGTCCATACTGCACAAACTCCAGCTGAAATCGTCATTGATCGAGAACAATTACAACAATTTACACTTCTGATGGCATGGATGAAACAACAAGCAAATGAAAACAATATGGAAGTTGGTACCCAAGAAGTTGTTGATGCCGTTGAATGGAAAAAAATATGCAAGCAGATTGGCCTGGATATGTCGCCCACACAGTTCTTGATGCATATGACACAAACTAATGGTGATTTCACTCAATATAAAATTTTTTGCGAACAAAATAAGATTCCCTACACAGCCCCTATAGAACTGTTTAATGCATATATTGATACGGTAAAAAAACAAAATAAAAATGCATTAAAAGCAATAGCTATTGGCATCGGTATCGGTGCCGGTACTACTACCGCAGCTACAAAATGGCAGGCATTGCCATCAGAGCAAAAACAAAAGATAACCGATCAATTAAAAAATGAAGCAAAAAAAACTGCATCGAAGTCAATCAATGGAGGCTTCAAACTCCTTGAAATCGCCTTGAAAAGATATTGTATTGAAGATAAAACAATATATCTACCCAATGGCACACCAATAACATCTCACCATCAGCTCACGAGTATCGCTGTTCAAACAACAAACAGTATCGTAAACGAAGAAGTAAAAGCATATTTAAACAAAAATCAAAAACGTACTGTTATTCAAATGACACGTGATGGATCAATCTTACTCGGAAATAATATAGCAAATGTCCTTATAGATAATTCACCACTACCGGAAGATACCGTTTTACTTTCATTTGAAAATGGGCAATACGTTAAATTATCTACAAATCAATTTATAGGCGCAGTCAAAGGATGCACAAAAGATTCATTGACACAATTTTGCCATACAAAACTAACAAATGCAGATAAAAAACTTAATTTTTCTGCTGAATTTGTAGGCAACAGCATATTGATAAATCTTCTGAATGAATTCATTTTTGATAATGCCTTAGAAGTTGGAAGAAAATATGCCCCTGAACAAACTCAAGCGATTACGCAACTCGGATGGGAAAGCGCTGTCAAAGAATACGGAACAAAATTTATTGCAGCATGCATAGTAACTTATGGTCCGGAAATGGTTAAAAATATCGTTGTAACTTATGGCCCGGAAATGGTTAAAAATATCGTTGTAACTTATGGCCCGGAAATGGTTAAAAATATCGTTGCGAGCTATATTGGCAACTGTATGCCTACTCTTTAAAAATAATAAAAACCGTTTAAAAAATACGAAAATCAAAAAATGCGCCCAATCATTTCAATAGAAAATCTCACCGTTACCTATCACGAAAAGGTACTTTTGTGGTGCATACATGCAAAAATAATGCCTGGCAACATTGTTGGCATTATGGGACCAAATGGCGCAGGAAAATCAACGTTACTCAAAACGATGATCGGCACCTTAAAACCGTTCGCCGGCACAATTTCATTTTTTGGACAAACATTTAAAAAACATGCATTGAAAATTGCTTATATTCCTCAACGCAGTGAAGTTGACTGGGATTTTCCTATCACAGTAAAAGAAGTGGTCATGATGGGACGCTACGGACATATCGGTTGGTTTGGATCGCCGCAACAAACTGATTATGATCATGTATCCAATGCCCTTGAAATGGTTAACATGCAATATTTGGCAGATCGACATATTGCTGAACTTTCCGGCGGCCAACAACAACGTGTATTTTTAGCTCGTGCATTGGCACAACAATCTGAAATTTATCTACTCGATGAACCGTTCATTGGCATTGATACAACAACCGAAAAAGCGATAATGAACGTCTTAAAACAGTTACGCAACGAAGGCAAAACTATTGTTATCGTGCATCATGATTTGCAAACAGTAGAGAACTATTTTGACCAACTATTATTATTAAATGTAAAACAAACTGCATTTGGTCCAGTTAATCAAATATATAATCAAGAAATCATACAACAAACCTACGCACAACATACAGGCAGACTATGATTTCATTATTACACGATATATGCATGGATTATACTTTGCGTACGATCATAATCGGCACGGCACTTTTTGGTATAACAAGTGCAATCATTGGTTCTTTTGCATTCATGCAAAAACAAAGCTTACTCGGTGATGTTATTTCACACGCCACACTACCGGGTATTGTATTGGCCTTCTTTTTTACGCAAAGCAAGCAACCAATTGTTCTTTTGATGGGTGGCGCTCTGTCGGCAATATTGGGTACATCACTCATGTATGTTATCATACAGAAAACCACCCTCAAAAAAGATGCCGCGTTGGGTATTATTTTATCTGTATTTTTTGGATTTGGCTTAGTGTTACTCACTTGGGTGCAACAATTTCCTAACGCACAACATGGCATGTTGATTAAATACATTTTTGGCAATGCATCGACACTCATGCAACATGATCTGCATGTCATCGGTTTTGTTTGTTTATTAATCTGCACAACAATTGCTTTGCTTTGGAAAGAATGCAAACTGGTGGTTTTTGATGCAGCATATGCTCAATGCATTGGTTATCCAGTCTTAACCATACAATGCATACTGATTTTTTTAACTATCATTTGCATTATTGTTGGTTTACAATTGGTAGGTGTTATATTAATGAGTAGTTTTTTGATTGCGCCATCAGCTGCAGCACGTCAATGGACTACAAAATTTGGTTCTATGGTGTTACTTGCTATGTTTTTCGGTTTTTTTTCTTCAGTTTCAGGTGCTTTAATAAGTGCACAATATGAGCAACTACCAACCGGACCTGTTATTGTAGTTGTTGCGAGTATTATTGTTTTTATTTCACTTATGTGCGCACCAAAACGTGGTGTGTATAAAAAAATTAAACGCCAACGAACTATCAACAGGCATATTCCCGAATGCCCTTTAGAGCAAAAATCATGAATATTGTCGACGTTCAAATTATCACGATTGCCCTTTTGGTTGCCTACGCTTGTACATTGCCCGGTATTTTTTTAACGCTGCGTGGCATGGCACTTATGAGTGATGCAATAAGTCATGCAATTCTTCCCGGTATTGTCATTATGTTTTTATGCACGCACAATCTACATTCACCTTTTTTGACAATTGCCGCATCATGTACCGGAATTGTAACTGTACTCCTGACCGAATCGCTTATTGCAACTAAATGTCTCAAAGAAGATGCTGCTATCGGATTAGTATTTCCCCTCTTTTTCTCTGTTGGTATTATCTTGATCTGTTTATATGCACGTACCGTACATTTGGATATTGATATGGTCATCATGGGAGAAATTATTTTTGCTCCATTCGACACATTATATATACATGGTTATCCAGCTGGACCACACGCATTATGGAACATGATTGTCATTTTATTAATCAATAGTTTATTCGTTGCATTATGCTACAAAGAACTTCAAATAACTACGTTTAACAAAGGACTTGCATCTGCATTGGGATTTTCTCCCTTAATTATACAATACATTTTGATGTGCTTAACTAGCATTACCTGTGTTGGTACATTTGATATTGTAGGCTCTATAGTTGTTGTGGCTTTGATAATCGGACCTGCTTCAACTGCATATTTAATATCAAGAACGCTTCATCGTATGATACATATCAGCTTTGTTGCTGCAACTTTATCCGTATTGCTTGGATATATTTTTGCATATACTCTTGATGTTTCTATTGCAGGATCTATAGCTACGATGAATGGATTACTTTTTTTAAGTGCTTTATTATTTGCACCAAAACGTGGTTTATGTGCTCAATATATATCAAACACCAAAGAACGAAAACAACATGCAATGCGCCTTTTGTGCTCTTATATTAAATATCATAATGCATGCACATTTGATCAATTAGCCGATGATATGCAATGGAGCCATAAAAAATGCTCCGGCATTGTGCAATACGCACTCAAAGAAAAATTCATCTTACAGCATGAAAATAAACTCATTGTAAGTAAAGATGGTTTGACATTCCTTAAACATGCATTACCGGATAATGCCATCGTCTAAACGTTCTTTTAAACAAAAACAGGTCAATCTTCTTTCACCGTAAACTTAATAGTACCATCACTCGCTAATACAGCAGACTCAACCCTTTTAAGATCACGCGTCTGTAACTGAGTTTGCAGCTCATTGAGCAGTTCATCTTTTGTAATAGAATTTTTTTCCATAGCTCTCGATTGAATCTTACCGTTAACCACCAATTTAACCGGTTTTCCTTTTATTAACAGCTCAAGAAAGGGTACATGAAACACCAACATCGTTATACATATATTTAATACAATCAAAAAGAATAAACTGCATAAAATCGGTATAAAAAACTCCGGAAAAACAATCGCCTGTGCAAGCATAGAGCCAAGCATTACAAATATAACAAAGTTAAATGGATTGCGAACTCCTACCAATTTTTTATTAAAACGAGCAAAAATAATACCTAAAAAATAGATAATAGTTGCACGCACCATCATAAAAAAAATACTCGCTAATGACACCATAGAAAAATCTATTCCATTTAACATATCTTTATTCCTTTTTTATATTGTCTCAGTTCACTCATACATTTGAGATGTAAAGTTGCAGGCTCAACCAAATTTATGATACAGTAATCTATGATCAACTTTCAAACAAAGGATTATTTATGCCTGAAAAAACACCAACATCTAAAGAAAATCGAACCTTTACCGGAAACTTTTATATTTTTCATGCATTTGATGTTGGTGATGAATTCAATTTAGAAGCAATTAAAGATGAAGACCATATCATAACTCGTTCATATACCGTCCCCAAATTTTTTAAGAATTACCATATGCCATTGGAAATTGATTTGCCTCATCCGCATAGCAGTTCCGGTTGTCATAGTGTGAGATTACACAATTTTGGCACAATCGCCCTTACCTATAAAATTCCATTTTCCGACACTTTTGATCAAGTACGAAAAAATATTGAAAACCTCGATAATAAATTTCAAGAACAAAGTGTCATTGACGCCGCGAATGTGTATAAGGCAATAAAAAATAATGTAAAAAAAGGCAAATTCTTTTTAACCAAATCATCTTATATGGTAATTCAAGTTGATGTAGAAAACGAAGACCGCATTACCGTAGATGAACTCAAGAATCAATATGGCAGTGTTGTCGCTTCAATGATACGCTTTGAAAAAGAAATGCTGTCAGAGTATCAAATCAAAGACATCTGGAATGATGCTCTTGGCTACCTTAGAGGTGATTTGATTATTGTCGATACCGAAAGTTCATTTGTATATGATCCGGATTATGAAGAGATTTTGTACTTGTTTGAATTTGCCAATATTCAAGCGCTTGAATTACGCTTTTTCGATCGATTACTCGATCAAAAATTGAATCTCATATATGAAGAAAAATTTGGCGCTTTAAGCTTGAAGTCATATTTACCATTTATTGGCAGCACTGCTACCAGTCCGGTCGATGAACTAGGAAAACTTAAAGTTGATATTCAAGTAATCATTGAGCGTATGGAAAGTAGCATTAAACTGGTCGGTGAGCCCTATTTTTCTGAAATTTATGTATTACTTGTTGATAAGCTTGATCTTAATGGCTGGCGTAATGGCATCAATCAGAAACTTGAAATTATTACCGATATCAAAAATGTCATCCAACATAAAGTTGATTCAATCCGTGGTGACATGCTTGAAGTATTAATTATCATTCTGATTTTCATTGAACTGCTTGTCGGGCTTTGGAAGCATTAGCAGAATTTAAGCATAACATACATATAACTATAAGTAAGATTATTGCTTTATCATACACATACAATGAGATTGCTCAATCTGTTTGAGTATATCATTGTTAACATACTCTTTTAGATGCATCTTCATATATCAATACTGTGAACAGTTTTTAAATTTTTTTTTGTATAGTAATGATCATTATAGATAAAATAATCTTCTATTTTGTCATTCCTGAAGGGAATCCAGCAGTGATCGGCCTAATGTTAATAAAGCCTTGGTCAATGATGTGCATTATTTAAAAAGTATTGTAAAGTAAAATTCAAAAACATTAAAAACCAATCATTCTCTAAACGAACAAAATTTTTTGGCCAAGTATTCCTCTAGATCACATCGGTTTCCACTGGATTCCCTTCAGGAATGACAAAATGAACAAATTTATTTTTTTACTTGGATTATTGTCACATCTTATTTGAATTTTTTTTGAATTTAACCAAACATTGATTTAATTGCATCCTGATTATGGAAACATACATTCATTCGGTAGCGTTAGACATTAGAAATGTCCACAGTATCGCCTGATCGCAATATTGATTTATTTCAGGTATTTTATGTTTTCGAAATCACATTAAAAAATAATGTTTTATTTTAATCGCATCATTTCTCTTTTTTAGCTGTTTTTTGTGTAAACTGTAAATCAAACTTACAAATTACACAACTTTAAACATTAAATCTTGTGCAATTTTTCAATTTGATTTACAATTTACACAAGATCCATAATAAAAATAAGGGAAGAAAATATGTTTATAAAACGTCAAATACAAGGTACATTACTAAAATATGCTCAAGGATATCCGGCAATTGCCATTTTGGGACCTCGACAATCGGGAAAAACGACACTCGCCAAAGAAATATTCAAAAATCATCTGTATATTTCCTTGGAAAACATAAATCAACGTACATTTGCCCAAGATGATCCTGAAAAATTCTTAAGAACAAATGAAAATGAATATGGCCTCATATTGGATGAAATTCAACAAGTCCCTGAACTTCTTTCTTATATCCAAACGCACATTGATACATATGATAGACCCGGCTATTTTATTTTAACCGGATCTCAAAACTTTATTTTACACCAATCAATTTCACAAACATTAGCCGGCAGAATAGCTATAACCACCTTATTGCCCTTATCAATTGAAGAATTAAAAAATGCATCTTTACTTCCCAATAGTCCGGAAGCACTTATATTGAAAGGTTTCTATCCACGTATATATGCGAAAGACCTGGAGCCTGAACCATGGTATATACATTATACTACAACATATATTGAACGGGATGTGCGTCAAATAGTTAATGTAAATGACCTAAGTACATTCGAAAGATTTCTTCAACTTTGTGCCGGACGCATCGGCCAATTAGTTAATTTCTCTTCATTAGCAAGTGATGCCGGCATTTCACACAATACTGCTCGATCATGGCTTTCAATATTGCAAGCAAGTTATATTATATTTTTACTACAGCCACATCATAAAAACTTTAATAAACGATTGGTTAAATCACCCAAGCTTTATTTTTATGATACAGGACTGGCCTGCTCATTACTGGGCATAAGCGAAGAAAAGCAACTTAAAACGCATTATATGGTAGGGGGCTTGTTCGAATCCTTAGTGATATCTGATATATTTAAAAACATATACAATGCAGGTAAAAAACCAAAAGTATATTTCTGGCGAGACAGTCACGGACATGAAGTCGATTGCATTATTGAACGCGGAACAGAACTTATTCCTATAGAAATCAAATCAGGAGAAACGATTACTAAAAACTTCTTCAACGGACTCTATAAATGGAATAATCTCTCAGACACTGATCCGGAAAAAAATTATTTAATTTATGGTGGGACTGAAAATCAAATAAGATCAAAAGGTAAAGTGCTCAATTGGAAATCAATTGCGAATCTGGACATATAAAAAATAGCAAAAAAGCTCCCAGAATATACTTATTCATCTGGGAGCTTTTAAATTATAATTATTTTGCAACGGTTACTTTTGCAGGACGCAACACCTCATCGCCAAACATAAACCCTTTTTGTACAACATCAACAATATCGCCTGAAGTAACATCCGGCATATCAACCTGTGCAATAGCTTCATGCAGCATAGGATCAAATGCTTGCATTTGTTCAATTTCACTGACATGCATGGTGCCAAGAAATTTATACAAACCTTTACCAATCATTTCAAAACCTTTAAGCCAAGCATCTAATTCAGGAGTTTTTTCCTGTTTTTTATGTTCAGCTAATGCCCGATCAAAATCATCTACAATTGCCAATAATTTCACAAGAATATCTTCTTGTGCACGACGTGTCCACATAGACTGTTCTTTTTCAATGCGTCGTTTATAATTTTGCATATCAGCAGAAATAAGCATAAACTTATTTTTCCATTCATGAGACTCAACTTTACATGCATCTAACTGAGCCTGTAACTCTTCATTGTGTTCAGTTTGCTCTGTTGCGCTTTCAGAAGCTGATTCTTGAAATTCTGCCGGCTCATTTTGTGTATCATTTTCTAGGTAACAAGCTGCTTTTTCATTCATTTCAGGTGCGTTGTTATTTGATTCCATAATCCCTACATTTTAAAAAAACTTTAAAAATATCTATATCTATATATGTTTAGTATAACAAAGCATGATAAACCAAACAAGCTCATCAGGGTAGTTACAGCGGTTAAAATATATGCTAGTTTTATATACATTGTTGCATGAAAAAGATATCAAAAGATCTAAGGATATTTAATATGAAGCAGGCATTAAAGTTATTAATCATAGGATTATGTACCAATATCAGTCTTATTGCATGGGATAATTTACACTTTTATCGTGCAAGTTTCTTTTTTGGTGAACCGCGGTTTGAGCGACAAGGCTTAAGCACACTCAATGCACGTGTTGGTGCCGGTTCAACACGCACCGGACGCAATGGATGCTCAGATAAAGTATGTTTACTCGATATTTTCGGCCCACAAGTTGCCTTCAAATTAGGTGAAGGAGTCCCGGGCAAAGATTTCACTAAGCCACAAGACCTCACCTTACAACTGCTGGAAAAAGAACCTGCTCGTAACTGTTTTGGGCAATTTTCATTTGGTGGTAAATTCAAAACGGTAGAACTTGATCTACAATTCTATCAAAACATTACTGATGGTTTTTTCTTTGAACTCTATGTTCCGATTCGTAAATTAGAAATAAGCGATATAACCTGTTGTGATCTTTCATCAGATTGCCCTCCTTGCCCAAATAAAAACAGCCCTATTTGGCAAACATTTTTGAATCAATTTGATTCCATACTGAATGATCATTGCTTATGCTTTGAAGGCGTAGATCACACCGGTATAGGCGATACAAGTGCTATTTTAGGATGGGCAGTAAATTTTGAAGAAACAGAGCATTTAGATTTTATCGATGCAATGTTCCAAGCCGGTGTACTGTTCCCAACCGGTCGTAAAAGCAATCCAAATATTATTTTCGATTTACCCCAAGGATATGACGGCCATTACGGTTTCCCGCTCAACATGAGTCTTGCATTTGGCCTATATGAATGGTTCACTTTCGGCGGTCATGTTTTTGCAATGCCATTCAAAAGTAAATGCCGTGAAATTCGCATGAAAACCAGCACAGCTCAAAATGGATTTATCAAATTAACCAAAGGATGCGCGGATGTGAAACGTGGCGCTTTATGGCAAATTGGCACCTATATAAAAGCGGATCATTTTTGCAGAAATCTGTCACTTCTTTTAGGTTATTCATTTTCAACTGAACGTGAAAGTAGTATACGCCCTACCGATACTTGCATTTTTGATCCCGGCATTGTGTGTAGTGATTCAATGCTCAGCGGATGGAAAATGCACACCATTCATCTGCTAGGAGAATTTGATTTCTTGCAAGAGCGCTGTTTCTTTGGACCACGTTTAGGTTTCTTTGGAAACTTTGTTATCGGTGGTCAACGCATTTTCAACACCAGCATCGGTGGTGGCATGGTTGGTATAGATTTGGTCTGGAGTTATTAAAAAAAAAATGCATAAAAAAGGAATTTGAGTATGAACAGAAAAATGTGCACCTTACTGATCTGCATGTTATTTTTCAATCAAAGTTTTGCAACACAACTTATACAAGGAAATGTTAAACCTACGACTGCTGCCAATGGTTGCCCTGCAAATGCAACCGAAACATTCAATGCTCCCGTACAAGTAACCACCTATGATCGTGCAAATGGCATTTTTTATGTCGGCCTGGCAAGCAGTGCTGGAACTTATGCTGTTTCAAGTTTCCAACGCACATTAGGATCAAGTCAAATTCCACGTTTTAAGCCACGAGCAACTCAAACCAGCACATCCGAGCCTAATCTAAATAATGAATCAATTGCATTACTAGCCATGGCAACTGATGCCGGTGATACCAGCTCACGCGTTGCCGGAGTATCTGAAGGCACTAATACTTCAACGAAAGTCTTTATTCTTGATATTACCAACAAAGTTACCTTTAGCCCTGATCTTAAACTGTATAATCCTACATTAAACGAAGATGGAAATGGTGCATCTACAATTCATAGTATCGCTGCAAATCGTTGTTTTATTTTTGCTACCGTATCAGGCGGCGTATTTAGTGAAGCAGATGGTGGCATTGCAGTTATCGCTATAAATCAAGAAAATTTATCTTTAAATCAAACTGCCGCGGTCCCGGGTGATATGGGCATAAAAGCACAGCAATTTAATAATAACTCTCCACAATTGAAAATTGGCAATAGCACAATTGACATTCAAAATGATCCAATTTTATTATGGGATGACCAACTTGAACGTTTATATGCCGGAGCATCGATTCAAATAGAACCGCAAGTGAATGGAGCCGGTGGCATATCAGTTGTTGTCGGTACCGTTGGCACCTGCCCTGAAAAAGGGACCTTAACTATAGATAAAATTGCACCTAATAACGCTTTTGATGCAAACAATCACAATAATATAGTAGGGGACATTCCTGATGGTGATGCTAATTTAACGGTTGAACATCTGGAAATCATGCATTGCAGTACCGGCCCAAGTTATCTTATTGTGCATGGCGGCAACGGTAAGGCAACAAACCGAATATTTGCATTACCACTTGTAGACAAATGTGATCCGGAAGATCCTGAGCAAGGAAAACTTGCAAACAAAAATGCATTCGATGTCGCCACTCATCGGTTCAGAACACCGGCAACCGCAAAGGCTGATTTAGTTACCAGTTCTGATTTATTCGCACAAGTGGGTAACGGTCCATTACCAATCCTGCCAACTCAAACAATTTCTGATATTCAAGTCATTGGCGATGCAGTTTATGTATCACTCAAGATTCCTCAAGATGCACAAAACGAAACCGGCATTTTGTATTCACAAGCACAGTTTGACAACGAAGGAAAAATAAAAAGTTGGACACCATGGACAAAACGTGTATGGCCAATTTGTGGATTCCCTGACAGCCCGTCAAGTGCGCAAGTTTCATTTTTTGCCGTCGATGCCGTTACGGGTAAAGTTATTGCGGTTGATGGAGCGCCACAAAAAACCGTGCGCATAACCGAATGGGATGAAGGCGACCAATGTGAGCCTTGTTGCCAAAGTTGCTCATTAGCTTCTATGATCAACCGCTCATTATGCGATGGTGCATATTCAGTGCTTGACTTGGATCAATCAACAACCGGACTTGGCCAAAGCAATCCATATCGTTATGCATTGTTTGGTGGAACAAACAAAGTTGATTTTGCATTAACCAGTACATCAAAAGCACCTGGCATGCCCTATGATATTATGCCAACATCAAGTATTCCTTATCCACAAGCGGTCACTATAGATTATTGTTGTCCTGATTTCTTTTTGGAAACTGAACTTCCTGATGCCGGATGTGTTAACACATTAGAATATGCACGCCGCACAGAAAATCAAGGTGATACAAACTACTTCTTTGCAGGCACCGACAAAGGTCTCTATGCATTTGCAAAAGAAGATAAAAATGGCTTTAATGTTACAGAATTTGATCTTTTATGCAGCGACACCTTTCAAGATGCTCAATGGCATAAAATATCTGCTCTTTCAGCACCTATTGTTGATATCAAAACATCAGGCAACACATTGTATGTAATGACTTTTACCACCAGTTGCGAACTGCCATTTTATAGTGAAATTAAACGTATAAACTTCGAGGACAATCTTGATGATATGTTCGATAGCGGGAATATTGTCACCATTGCACGTTCAACCACCAGTTCAACATCAACTGCATTGCAAAAAACTTTACTGTTCACACAGATGGAAATCATGCAAACATCTGCTAACGGCTCTCAAGAACAGTTGGTGCTCACCACCAATAACGGCATATTTCAATCGAAAAGAACAAACGGCGTTCAAGATGCAATGAACGAAACCCAAGCTAACTGGACATTGATCCAAAATAAAACACTTTTTTATGGCATGGGCGCTATAGATAACGCAACCATTATGAGCACACTCTGGCCATTTAGCGCACAAGATGCATGCGGTTGCAAAACATTTGAACGTTCATCAATTCACCAGCTCAATGGACAGTGCGATATGACACCAAGCTTTTCGTTTGTACCAACTCATTTTAATCATTTAATCACTTGCGACAGTTCTGCATGTGAATCTCAATGCGATACGATACAAACCTGTTGTTGTACTGATGATTGCCCAACACCATGTGAGGAAGCAACGACAGTATGTAGCACCAGTTGCGAGCCCTGTTGTTGTGTTGATACCGAACTTACAAATCCACCATGCGATGACCTGAAACTATTTGAAAAAATATGTTACTTCTGGTCAGATGGCGGCAGAAGATTTTTTATTATTTCACCAAGTAATGCAAAACTTGCATGCGTGCCATGTTGTGGTAAAAAGTCCTGCAACTGCTGCCCATTGCAACAATTGCGCTTTTTGGAAGTGACGCCATTTAATACCTGTGTATGGAATGTGTGTGATCCGCTCAAAACAGTACTCAAAGATTGTGTATTACGCGATAAATCGGCCTTTTATTGGGTTCGCCCTATTGGCATGACCGGTGTTATTTTAGCCGGTACACAGAGTGGTGTGGTTGCTTTAGAATAACGATATATATCGTTATTCTAAAGCACAAAAATAAATTTTTGGATATTGTTTAATTCACTTTTAATTTTTAGTTTTGTTTATTAGTTTTTTGGCACGTCTATTTATTTTTTTTGATTTTAAAGTTTCTTTTGTCCTTAAGGCCCTTCGATACACTCAACTACGTTGAGCACTCAGGATGAAGTCCTCGAAGGTTTTTGCCGTGCCCGGCGTAGTTTTAACGAAGACGGGCCAACCCCTTAAGAATCCGGGCCCGAAGGCCTTGCCTTTCGAAACCTTAGTCGCGGATAAAAACGTTCTCATTCGCTTCGTTCATTCGCACTGTCAGCCCACGATTTCGCAAAAGCTCAATCTTAGGCTTCCATATCCGCTAAAGGATACAAATTTTATATTTATTTGGTTAAGAGCTGATAGCGTGACAGTGGCCGAAGCAGATATTCTATTTTAGTCTATGCTCGAAGAGCAGCTAAAATAGAATATCTGCGTGTGCCACTGCATTTACGCGGGAAATTGGGTTTCGAAAGGCAAAGCCTTCGTGTCCAGGATTGTTAAGGAGGGTGACAGGACCCTCCTTAATGACAGAAATGACTTTGAAACCAAAGAAAATAAATGGACACGATACTTCGACAGGCTCAGTATGAAAATTATAAAAATAAAAATAAAAAAAGGGATTCAAAAGGATACTTCGACAAGCTTACCTCTTCGCTAAAGCTTCGCCGCACATGGCAGTATGATGTAATTAAGCTCAGTATGATGTAATTTAAAAAAAAGATTTTTGATTATGATTTTTCTAAAAAATCATTCATCATCATCATTAAAACTGTAATCTTCAGGAACAGTAAATCCCAACTGAGATTGTATTTCAAGCGCAGCCCGTCGTTTTTTGCCCCAATCGGCAATATACGTACCATTATCCTCAGCCTTAACAATTTCTTCACGTAATGCATTAACAGCATCTTCAGCATTGGTAACACCATAAGGCACAATGGCACCACGACGATCTGCACAGCATGCATAATGACGATTAGCCCATTGCGGATTTTGTTGACGAATGCGCAACTTTGCTGACATTGATACCGTTAAAAAACATGCGATTAATAAGATTTTTTTCTTCATAAATAACTCCATTATTTAACACTCATACAAATTGTATACTATCAAGAAAGATCGCTCGATTGCAATGGATTTTGAACATATAAACTCAAGGAGCGTTTTAGCTCATCAATTTGCTGCATCAACAATTCCGGCAATCTTTCAGTTGTCGCTACTACTAACCAATAATAAAGATAATCAATATCGTCTTGTACAACATCTGTAAAATCAATCTGCTTTATTAATTGCTGTACTCGTACCATTTTACCTAAAACACTATCTTCGATAAAACGTCGCTCATCTGCTTTAATACGATGACGTAAGAGCCCAATAGTATCGGTTAAACAAATAAGCTCTTTAAGTAATGATGCATATGGCGTCTTGTCTAATATTTCATCAAAATTCAATTGAACTTCAATAGTCCTTGAGTATCCGCATGTTATTATACAAACAGATGCAACCTGAAACAGTTTTTTTAGTTTGAGTTGTACTTTAGATTTCATGCATGAACTCCCCTATTATAATGCATTATTCTCTCTTTCATAATGCACGAAGAAAATTCAATTTGTCAATAAATATGTTTGTCTTTAATAAATTACACACTAAAAAAGGCACTTTCGAAAAGTGCCTTATACATTTTTTTTTAGTTCATAACTAATTAAAAAGGAAGATCATCCTGAAATGGAGGCTCATCTTTAAAATCAATCTCTCCTGTCTTTGGCGCTTGTGCTTTTTCTACTTTAGATGCAGCAGCTTTTTTGCTCACTTTTGCTTTAATATCATCAATTTGATCCATTAACTTTTTTTCAACCGGATCATTAGGATTCAATTGTTGATTCGCTTGATTTGATGATTGCTCAACACGTTCGGCTGGCGAAAACTCTTGAGCTGATAAAAACACTACGCGATCAGCAACAACTGTATGACGAGAACGTGTTTGACCATTTTGATCTTCCCATGAGTCAAACTTCAAACGTCCTTCAACTAATACTGGTCGTCCTTTTTGCAAATATTGGTGGCAACTTTCAGCTTGTGCTCCCCACACATCAATATCAACAAAACATACTTCTTGTACCATATCACCTGATTGACGATTTCTGTATTGACGATTTGACGCAAGGCCTAAACGACAAACTGCTTGTCCCGATGAAAGCTGTTTGTACTCAGGATCACGCGTTAAATTACCAACCATAACAACACGATTGTAACCGGCAGCCATTTGTATTCCCTTCAAAGTTGAAACTCTTGTATAATATATTTAATACTGTTAACTGTAGCACAAAAAGAGCTTTTGTACTAAGCTTTTTTTACATGCTCTTCGCACGATAAAGCACGCTGCTTTTCTTTACTTTTATGTACTGGTAACAGTTTTTTTTCTAACGCATGCAACATTTTTTTCAATGCATGAAATTGATCATTATATATTTTAATTGTTTTAACCACATCAGATAATTGCAATGTATATTTTCTAATGAATAGACAACCCTTATTTTCAAAAATATCTTCTAAATGCTTAATAATATGTTGCTGAATCACACCCATACTATTAACGATATGACTCAATCCTAATGACAATGACATGTCAGGTGTAAAACGCATAGATTGAACAGATGTCATTGGTTGAAGTAAATCAACCAATTGTAAACTATACATGTGCAATTGATTACCAATCATTTTTAATTGGTCACTTTCATGCTTTAAATCAAATGTAATATTTTTTGATTGCATGGTTATCTGTATATGACCAATCTGTTGCATAATTTCAGCAGAAAGACGCAATTGCAGGCTCAAAATATCTGCCGCCTCTTGCTTGACTTTATTAAGTGAAACTTTGGGTGCTCTACGCTTTTGAATAAATTCATGACCAAAATTCAGACTTGTACAAAATAACAACAAAATACATATAGAACGCATACTATCCTTGCATCACGATGAAATCGCTGTTTGTTTAAAGCCTATACGAATATATTGTACAAATGACAAAAAAACCATTAAAAGCATAATTGCCAACATTGAATAATAGGTCTTTACCGGCACCCAATGAAAATAGTAACAGGCAAATAACCATATAATAAAGACCATTTGCACCACAGTAGTAGATTTGCCAAGCCAAGTAGGCCGCACATCCAAATGACGCCCGCTAAATAAAATAAACATTGCACCAAAAATTACTATCAACTCTTTAAGCAAGACCAATAATACAAACCATAACGGAACAGAAAAAAGTGGCGTTTTAATAAAAACAAGCGTAAAGAAAAAACTTATAAGTAGCAGTTTATCAGCAATCGGATCCAAACAAGCGCCCAAAAATGTCTTTTCATTCCATAAGCGAGCCAAGTTACCATCTAAAAAATCAGTAATTGAAGCGGTCAAAAAGAACAAAAAAGCCATTCCCCACTGCTGCATAAACATAGAAACGATAATACAAGGCACAAAAACAATACGCAAAATAGTCAACATAGTAGGAATAGTAATACGCAATTCATGCGCCGGAATATCCCGAAATAATCTAATATGAATTTTTTTTAATTTTTGCCACTGCATTCGCTTGTATGACATAGAAACCGACAGACCTCATACGCTAAAAAGAATGATATATATTAAGTCTAGCACAATATGTTTGTATGCCAAAGTTGAAATAAAACAGATCTCCGTCAACTTTTGATTATTCCTGCACCCAAGCAGATATCACCATCATAAAACGCTGCTATTTGCCCTGGTGCAATCCCTTGATCATTTTCATGCAATGTTACGATAACATCACCAACATCACCATGATGTGCTGAAATAGTACAACTATGCATATTTGGCCCATGGCGCAATTTCACTGATAAACCGGTTTTTTCAGGAGCTTTGCCGGCAAACCAATTAAGATCTGAAACAGTTAATTGATTACGTTTTTTATCTTGTGCAAAATAGTTGCGAGAAAAATATACAATATTTTTTATCGGATCTTTGTCCACAACATACCACGGACCGCCCGAAAGGCCTGAACCTTGACGTTGCCCAATCGTGTGATACCAGAATCCTTTATGTTGCCCAAGAATAGTTCCCGTTTCATATTCAACCTTGTCACCCGGTTTTTCTCCCAGATAATGGTTCAAAAATTCATTGAATTTGAGTTTTCCTAAAAAGCAGATGCCCTGGCTGTCTTTTCTATCTTTGTTCGGGAGATTGTAATTTTGAGCCAATTTACGCACTTCACTTTTTTCCAAATGACCAATCGGAAAAACTATACGTTTTAACTGATCTTGTTTGAGGTGTGAAAGGAAGTAGGTTTGATCTTTAATGGTATCAGGCGCTTTTTTAAGATAAAAAACATCATCTTTTTGTGTCAGTTGTGCATAATGCCCTGATGCAATTTTATCGAATTTGCCTGGATATGTTTTATCAATGTAATCAATGAAAAAACCAAATTTGATCATAACATTACAGAACACATCAGGATTTGGCGTTTTGCCCGCTTTAGTTTCAGCAATAGCATATTTGACCACATGATCAAAGTACTCTCTTTGCAAATTAACAACCTCAAGATTCACTTTAGCTTGATCGCACACTTTGCGTACGTAAGATAAATCTTGCTCCCAAGGACAATCGCCCAAATAAGCAAGTTCATCTTCCAACCAGATTTTAAGGTAAAATGCGGTGACATTATGCCCTTGTTCTTGCAATAAACGCAAAGCAACTGAGCTATCGACACCACCTGAAACTAATACGGCAATATTCATATTTCTTTCCATTTCGTCTTTTTTGATATTCCTTTTAATTATAGCAAAAACAGCAATAATAACCATTATAATAAAGCATTTTCTCAATCTAACACCTCCAAACAATGCGCAAATCTATACCTATAATTTTATATATAATTTTCAATTTGACAAATATAAAAAGCTCTTTATACTTGAAATATAGTAAAAAATGTATTATAAACAGCTAAAATCAAAATAGAATAGTTATGACTAAAAAAAATCTATATTTACTTATGTTAGCGTTTTTCACCTCGGCTTTATACCCAATGGATGATAAAAAGAAAGAGCCTTCAGAGTCACCTGCTAAAAAAACTGGTCGCGACCTTAATGCCTACAACAAAAATGAAGAAACTCCACTCAGTATTGCTTTGCGCAAAAACACAGAAGAGTCCCACGAAAGAATAAAAAAATTATTAGACCTCGGTGCTGATCCAAACAGACCGGCAACTACCAAAATGTGGACCCCATTGATGATTGCAACACGTCAAAATGATACACAAGCAATGCAAATGCTGCTTGATGCCGGCGCAAATGAAGATATCGCAATCAATGGAAAAAGTGCTCTACAGATTGCGCAAAACTATAACTGCTCTGATGCCGAAAAATTACTACTCAGTCAACCATTAAATAAAAAGTTGATGCAAGCTTGCATCAATAATAACGCACAAACAGCTCATAAACTTATTGATCAAGGTGCAAATGGCCTGCTTACAGTATCTGGCGGTAATAATCTTGCGCATATTGCAGTAAAATATAATGCACATGAAGTACTGACTGTCTTAACTCAAAAAACCAACATCGACCTTGATGCCTATAACCAAAATAACGAAACACCATTAAGCATCGCATTACGCAAAAAAAATAGATCGCTAAATACAATACAAGCCCTATTGAACAAAGCTTGCCCAAATCGACCTGCAACAAAAAGTATGTGGACGCCATTGATGATTGCAACGCGTCAAAATGATACACAAGCAATGCAAATACTGCTTGATGCCGGCGCAAATGAAAATATTACAATCAATAAAAAAAATGCTTTACAGATTGCATTACAGCACAATTATCCACACGCAGCTGACATCTTATTAACCTATGGTGCAAAAACAAAATATCACCCATTTCAACTTCTGTTTACTCAAAATGGTACATTCAGAGAAAACACCGAACAAGATTACTTGCCTATATTACAAGTTTTGAAAAAACACGGCATCAATTTTAATCAGCCAATTACGATTGATCAAACAACAGAGCCTTTCATCATTCATTTATTACGATATACAGCAGATATAATTCTTATCGAGTATTTGCTTATATACGGCGCACAAGTTGATCAAACAGAAATAGAGGCTATCTATTCTAGCATCAAAAGGGTTGGTCTAAACCCAAACGTATCTGATGAAAAAAAAGCAAAGCAAATAGCGATTTTAATGGGAAAACTACATGCTTGCTTACAATACACAAAAGAGATATACAAAATGCCCAATGGCAATACAATATTGATACAGGCAATAGAAGACAAAATGCCCTTACCATTCATTTACAACATAATTACAGATTGTCCTCATTATCATGCAGAACAAGATACAAAAGGACAACATGCTTTACATCATATAGCTCTATTGGACCAAACTCATCCAAAAGTTCAAAATTTAACACTTAAAATAATTGATACATTATCCGCATGCCTAAACATCAAAGATCATAAAGGTCGTACACCACTCATGCTTGCGCAAGAAGATCCAGAAATTATAGCACGCATGCTTTTAAACAATGCTAATGTAAATGTCCAGGATAAAGATGGAGACACTTCGTTAATTTACAACATAATGAGAATATCTCCTGTTGAAGTTGATTTATTGGAAGGAACACAACAATTAAGAGACACTCAAAAAAGAAGTCCTATAGATATGCAAAAAATAGCTCTCGACAAAGCTACTCGAAATTTAAATCTAATGCGCTCTTTCAATCAAGCAAATTTATCCTTTTTCAGTCACATATACTTTTTACCTATCGATGCATTAGAAAAAGAAGCTGAAGAAAAAGTACAACATTTAGCTACAATCAAAGATCTATTACAACACAATCAAACAGAAGAAACTAACAAGGTTCAAAAAGAAAGTCGAAAAATCATACGAGGGCAGCTAAATCTCAATCCAAGAAACATGCGCAACCGACAATTAGGATCCGGTTATATAAAACTAAGATCTTTACCCAAAGAATAAATTTTCAAGTGACATTTGGCCTTTTTTCATTTACATTCATGCATAAGCGCTTACAAGAAAACAGTAAAGAAAAAGGCCTTTCCTATGAACATAATTGAACAAATACAAAAAGATTTTAATGATTATCTTGAACGACTATTTGATATTAGTCCTGATCTCACCGCACAAACATCTTTAATAATAAACACGGATGAAAACAAAAGTGAGTTTGGCGATTTAAATTCAAATGCTGCAATGGTATTGGCAAAAACATTGGGTAAACGGCCCATGGAAGTTGCTGAACTCATTGCAGGTGGTTTTACTCATGAGCAAGTAAAAGAGATTGCACTGCACCCTCCCGGATTTTTAAATCTTTTTTTAACTGACGATGCATTGCAAAATTTAGCAAAACAGATGCACGATCAAAAAAAAACATTTTTTAAGATCTACCAAAACAGTAAAGAAAACATAAACATTGAATTTGTAAGCGCTAATCCTACCGGTCCATTACATGTTGGCCACGGCCGCGGTGCCATTATTGGCGATGTTCTGGCAAATGTCCTTAACTTTTCCGGCCTGAAAGCAACAAAAGAATTTTATATCAATAATGCCGGCAATCAAATGCAAAAACTTGGCATGTCATTCAAAATTCGTTGCATGCAACTATTGGAACAAGATGTCGCACTACCGGAAGAGGCCTATCATGGCGAATATCTACTCGAACTTGCAAAACCTCTGGTTGCACAAGAAGGCCAACAATTACTAGAAAAACCTGAAGCATTTTTTAGTCAATATGCTGAAGAACATCTGCTTGCTGCATTAAAAAAGACACTCGAAGATTATGGTGTTACCTTTGATGTGTGGTTCCCTGAAACAAAACTACATAACGATGGTGAAATCGAAAAAGCACTCAAAATATTGCATCAAAACGGTTATCTGTATGAAAAAGATGGCGCAACATGGTTCAAGGCAACTGCATTTGGTGATGACAAAGATCGCGTATTAATCAAAGATGACGGACAGTATACCTATGCTTCAGCCGATGTTGCTTATATGCAGGATAAAATCGATCGCGGCTTTAATCATTTAATTATGATTTTAGGGCATGATCACCATAGTTATTTAATGCGCTTGAAATGCATTCAACAAGCACTTGGCCTTGCAGAATACCCACTTGATATTATTCTCTATCAATTGGTAAAAATGAAACAAAGTGGCGATTTAGTCCGCATGTCAAAACGTGCAGGAAACATTGTTACGTTACACGATGTCATCCAAACAGTTGGCAAAGATGTTGCTCGATTCTTCTTTTTAAACAGAAAAGCTGATGCACAACTTGAATTTAATATCGATTTAGCAATGAAAAAAACGGATGAAAACCCGGTATATTATGTGCAGTATGCCTATGTCCGCACAAAAAGCATTTTGAAAAAAGCAGAAGAAATCAAAGCACTGCACAGTATTAACTCAGACGATGCACAATTCATTACACATGAAGAAGCTTTATTGCTCAAAAAAATGGCTGCTTTGCGCTCTATCCTTGAAACTATCTGCAAAAACAACCAAACACACCTGTTGACCTATTATGTGTTAGAATTAGCAAACATATTCCATAGCTATTATGGACAACACCGCGTCATTGACGAAGAGCATATTGAACAAAGTCGCGGACGTTTATTGTTAATTTCAATTTTAAAAGATACATTCGAAACTGTATTAACCCTATTGGGCATCTCCTGCCCTGAAAAAATGTAAGGATAAACACATGATCTACTTATTATTAACAACTTTATTTTGTTGCACAATTAACACTGCTGATATTCAAATACGAAATCTACCTAAAGGTATGCCTATTGATGCGGTTGCTGACAAAGAAACTGCCGGTTTTTTTGCAACTTATGATAATGGTGATACGATCCTTATTCAACAAATAAAAAAGGATCTTTTTCGCGTTGGCGTTACTCATAATGGCACCAATTATGCATGGTATACAGACAAAAAAGATTTATGGAAAACCATAGAAACCAAGTTCCGTGGCCTGCCTATGGAAGAACCACTAACAAAAAAAGACATCGCACTTATTTGGCACGGAATGGCTCGAGATGTTCGGTATATGCAAGACCCTTCTTTCAGAAAAATAATAAATGAATGGAAGGTGATTGCAGCTCAAGAACCCGTAACTAAAGGTATCTGGAAAAAAAACGTAGAGCTTGCAACACATTCACCTGAATGGAAGAAATTTCGTCGCTCATTAACTCATAGCCAGATGTTACGCATCCTCAATGTATACAACGCTTAAAACATTGCTAAAATAGATAATTATGGCACAATAAGAATATAATAAATTTCATATACTCGATTGACAGGAGCTTATTTACATGGCAAAAGTTGACATTAAATTAATTCAAGAATTACGTGATCGCACCGGTTTAGGCATGATGGACTGTAAAAAGGCCCTTGTAGAAACTGATGGCGATGTTGAAAAAGCGGTAGAAATCTTGCGTAAAAAAGGTGCTGCTGTTGCTGCAAAACGTTCGGGCAAAGATACTGAGCAAGGTATCGTATACGCATACATTCACCCTGGTGACCAAGTTGGCGTTATGCTGGAACTTAATTGTGAAACCGATTTTGTTGCACAAAATGATCAAGTAAAGCAGTTCGCACGCGATTTAGGTATGCATATTGCAGCTATGAAACCATTGTATCTTTCATCTGAAGATGTTGATCCTAAATTTCTTGAACATGAAAAAGAGATCTTAAGAGCTCAACTTGCTGATTCAGGAAAACCGGAAAAAATCGTTAATCAGATTTTGGAAGGCAAATTAAAAAAACTGTACTCTGACATTTGCTTACTTGATCAAACATTTGTTAAGAATGATCAAATGACAGTACGAGAAGTTTTACAAGATTTAATGGCAAAAACCGGTGAAAACATCAAGATTAAACATTTTGTCCGTTATCAAATTGGTGCATAAACATGATTGCAAAAAAGCGTATTTTATTAAAACTGACCGGTGAAGCATTTCTAGCCCAAGATGGCAAAACACTTTGTCCCAAAACGCTTCAAGCAATTATTGCACAAATAAAAGAACTAAAAAATAGCCACCAATTCGGCATTGTTGTCGGGGGTGGCAATTTTTTTAGAGGTGCAAAAGAAGGAAAGATGTTGGGCATGCAACCATCATCGGCTCATCAAGTTGGTATTTTAGCGACAACACTCAACGGCATCATCCTCAAGAACTTACTCGAACAACAAGAGGTCAAAACTACCATTTTTTGCGCAATTGAATGCCCTCCTGCAGGAACGCCCATTTCACAACAAGGCATAACCTCCTCAATCAAAAAAGATAATACATTAGTATTCACCGGCGGAACCGGAAATCCCTTCTTTACCACCGATACAAATGCGATATTACGTGGATTGCAAATGCAAGCTGATGAAATCTGGAAAGGCACTAAAGTTGATGGAGTATATAATAAAGACCCACATAAATATGCGGACGCTCAGCGCTACACACACCTTACGTATAAAACAGCTTTAAATGAACATCTCAAGATCATGGACCCTCCTTCATACGCATTAGCAGAAGAACACAATCAAACTGTGCGCATTTTCAACATATTTGAACCTAAAGCACTGATAAAAGCTGCAAAACAGCCTGAATTTGGCAGCAAAATGACCACTTGAAATTTTTTACATATACCGTATACTTAAAAAGGTAGATAAAAATGAAATTACCCCGTCACACTGGTTATGGAGGCCGTTATGAAATGGGACAATAAAAAATATACACTGGTCATGGCAGCAGTTTTATGCCTCTTGCCGATAAAAACATTCACCACAAAAGAGCTTTTTGCAAAAGGACTTTTTGAAAGTCCATCCTGGTTGAGCCCGGCAATCACTTATGGCAGCTATCTTGCAACAGCATCAATCTTTTCCTATTCTGCTTGGCAGAAGCTACAACAGTACTATTCCTCCGACAAGCCAAATGTAATGGCACAATCAAAACAGACCAAACAGATCGTTATTACTGATACAGATTTTCAAAAAAATATATTAACATTACTTGATAAACAGGAATCAATTCCTCAAGAAATTCTTGCGTCTATTGTAACTGACACACAAATCTCCAAGGGACTTATTCGTCAATTGAAGGCTTATAATAATCAATTAACGACTGATGTTCTCAAAACAGAACATAATGTTTCATGTAATCATACACTTGATCAGATCACACAAGGAATTAAAGATTCATTTAAAGCAATAAATGGCTAACGCTTTTGATAAAAGCTAGCAAAATTCTTTTTTGTGTTTCGCGATCGTTACTTTTTTTTCTTATATTTCTTTTGGCTTGCCAGCCGGGCTAAGATATTTTGCTTGTCCAAAATATCTTAACTAAAAGACCCCAACATGCTGTTGGATCGCATTCCCGTTTGAACTTCTGGCCATTATGCCTACGGGCTTTCGCCCTCACGGCAAATGCCGAAGGCAAACTACAGGAATTTCAATTTTAATATTTAATCCTTTAGTGGATATGGAAGCCTAAGATTGAACTTTTGCGAAAGCGTGTGCTGACAGTGAGAATGAACGGAGTGAATGAGAACGTTTTTATCCGCGATGAAAGGTTTCGAAAGGCGAAGCCTTCGGGCCCGGATTCTTAAGGGGTTGGCAAAAAGCCCTTAAGGACAAAAATAATTATCAGAGATAAAAAACTAAATGGACGTGCCAAAAACTAAAATAACAAAACAAAAAAAGGGATTCAAAAGCGTCCATCAATACCCTTCGACAGAGCTCAGGACAGGCTTTCGCCATCACTCAACTCAGGATGAAATCATCTTATGTCTAAGCGTGTGACACTACACGTACCAACCCTCTTTTTATGTCTAGGATCCTTAAGGAGGTTGACAAGAACCTCCTTAAGGATAAAATTAATCTATATCTTAAGAATCTAAACATACATACTTTAGGCAAGGACCATCATGAAGGATATTACCTTAATAGAAAATGAACCAAAAGCGTTCCAAGAAGCAATGAATAATGAGATGAAAAAAGCAACATCTCATTTTGAAGGCGAATTAGCTAAAATCAGAACCGGCCGCGCTCATACTTCATTAGTAGAAGATATCAAAGTTGAATGTTATGATGGCTCACCAATGGCACTCAAAAACGTTGCGGCACTTTCAGCTGCTGATGCACGCATGATTGTAATTCAACCCTGGGATATCTCAACAATTCCTTCAATTGAACGTGCACTTATGGGATCAGAAGTGGGAATTACCCCTCAAGTTGACGGGAAAATCATTCGCCTCGTATTACCTGAAATGAGTAGCACTCGCCGTGAAGAATTGATCAAAATATTGGGTAAAAAGCTAGAAGAATGCAAAGTAAGCATCCGCAATATCCGCAAAGACTTTAATAATTTGATTCGTGATGCAAAAAAAGACAAAAAAATATCGGAAAATTTCTTTAATCGTTTAGGTGATTTGGTGCAAGATGCAACGGATAAATGGATTGCAAAAGCTGACCAAATGGCTCAAAAGAAAGAAAAAGAACTTAAAAGTTTTTAATTTTCTAAAAAAAGAGACTTTTTCCTTTATTTTCTTTTAATTTTTGCTAGACTATTGTTACATTTACCCTTGGACAAGAATAGTGGCTGCTAGCTAAATAGCCCAACAAGATGTTAACTTCTAGTCCAAGGCAGCCCACAAATTGATTTTAAAATTTGGATGCAAGTGTGGCGGAATTGGTAGACGCCCTGGATTTAGGATCCAGTGCCTGAAAAGGCGTGGGGGTTCGAGTCCCTTCACTTGCACCAGTTAAAAACAGGAGTGAGGCATATGAAGCAAATAAGCCAAAACCAAAATCAACCTCTATATGATTTTGCATTGGACTTTCAATTCAATCAGGTCAGACCGACCTGCGCTACATTATCAATTATTATTCCCAAAGAATGCGTTAATAAGTTTTTTTTACAAGCTGCACATGATCAAAAACAAGCATTACACACTATTGGCTTCAACAAAGGTGAAGTTCCTATCGAATATATTGAACAAAATTTCATGTTCAGTCTAATTGATCATGTTCAAGAATTCTTATTTAAATACTTTGTTATACCCTTTTTATACAAAGAACTACGAAGTCGCAAAATATTAATTGCAGGCGAACCACGCCTAAAAGATATCCGTGTAAAATACAATAGTGATGGTGCTTTTGATTTTGAATTAAGCACTTTTGAGAATATTCCCCTGCTTGAATGGCGCTATTTTCCGTTCAAAGCACCTAAACGAAAAAAATATAAAGACCTTGATCGTCAAGTTGATTCATTTATAAAAGATGAAAAAGAAGCTCTTAAAAATTTCGACGAACAAGATATTGTCCACATAAATGATTGGGTACAATTTCTCATCAAACCTCTCGATAATGACGGATTACCTTTTTTCAATCACGAACCATTAATGCTATGGCTAAAAATGGGTGATGAAGATGCTGATGAAGAGTTGCGTTCTATTTTTATGAAGCGCAAAAAAGGAGAAATATTCAATTCACAAAGCCGAGGATTGCAACATTTTTTTGGTCATCAATTTGAAACTAATTATATCTTTGCAATAGAAATTATAGATATATTGCATGATAGCTATTTTTGCTTTGAACTATTCAAGAAACAGTTCAAACTTAAAACAAACAAAGAAATGCTTCAAAAATTAATCGAAGTATTTTCATATCGCAATGACCTTTCTCAACGCCGATCCATAATTGAAGAATCTTTAGCCCTATTACTGCACAAACATAAATTTGATATTCCACAGCATGTCATCACTCGCCAACAAGAGCAAATTATAAACCTTATATCTACCAATTCAGATTATCAGGTATATCGCATGCAAAAAGATTTTCAAGAACGTGTAGAACAACTTGCAGAAAAACAGGTCAAAGAAGCATTAATTCTTGATCAATTAGCTTATAATGATAACCTCATACCGAGTGATTTGGATGTAAAATCATATTTAAACTTAACTAAACGCCCACGAGCAAAAGAGTTTATTTATTTTGATGCACCGATTACACGTGTACATGGAAAAGAATCTCCAATATGCGCTGAAGAATTAAGACATATTTGTATGCGTGAAAAAACACTCAATCATGTTATACATCATTTAATGCGAGCATAAAAAGGCTTTTTATGAGCAATACTATTGAACAACTGATTATTATCGGTTCAGGTCCTGCCGGATTAACCGCTGCAATTTATGCAGCACGAGCAAATCTACACCCATTGGTTATCGAAGGTTCAAAACCGGGAGGCCAACTGATGGGCACCACGGTGGTTGAAAATTGGCCCGGAACGGCAAGTATTATGGGCCCCAAACTTATGATGGATATGAAAGAACATGCAAAAAGCTTTGGTACACGATTCCAATCGGGTGATGTTACCAAAGTTGATTTTAAACAACGCCCTTTCATCGTTACAACAAACAAAGATAAAACATTTAAAGCACACAGTGTTATCGTCGCAACAGGTGCAACGCCAAAGCGCCTACGTGTTCCCGGTGAGGATGAACACTGGGGCAAAGGTGTTACCACCTGTGCCGTATGCGATGGTGCATTTTACAATGATAAACCGGTTATCATCGTAGGTGGTGGTGATACCGCAATGGAAGACGCTTCATTCATGACCAAATTCACCGATAAGATAACCATTGTGCATATATTAGATAAACTGACCGCTTCAGCTGCAATGCAGAAACGAGTCATTGATAATCCTAAAATAAATATTATCTATAATAGCACTGTCACTGAGATATTCGGCAATGATAACGGTGTAACGTCTGCCACCATTACTCATCAACAAACGAATGAAAAAACGAAGCTTGATGCCAATGCCGTCTTTGTTGCTATCGGTTATAAACCGAACACAAACATATTTGAAAATCAATTAGAACTGGATGATTGGGGTTATTTAAAAATAACTGATAATACTAAGACATCTGTTGAAGGTGTTTTTTCCGCCGGTGATGTGGCAGATTACCGCTATCGCCAAGCAATCACTTCAGCAGGTTCAGGCTGCATGGCTGCACTTGACGCTGAACGCTGGTTGAGTAAACAATAAAAAAAAGAGTGAGAAACATTTTGTTCCTCACTCTTTAAAATTACCGTCTTTATTATATAACAATAACTATGAACAAATCTCTTGGATCTTGCTTAAACATTCTTCATAGCTTAGACAATCATTTTTTTCTTTATTATCTAAATTATTTAACTTTTGTTTGATCTTATTTGCATTTTGCTTAATCAATACATAAAGCTTATTCATTTTTTCTGCAGATTCATAGAAAATAACTGCATATTTTTCTAAGCGAAGCCATGGTGATGTATCGAAATTAAAATATGAAATGTATTTATTCATCATATTATTCAACGTTTTTCTATATCTGATGCAATCATTTTTTAAATCTCTAACTACAGATAAATCTAAACTGTCCGTGTAATCATTGGAGACTTCCTCAATAAGAGCCTGTAACGAAATACGTTTATAACATAAATCAGAATATAAACATAATGCCTTTGAATAAGTTGCATAATATCTTACACCTCTATCCTGCAACTGCTTTCTACCAATAAAATTAAGATACGAACCATTCGGCATGGCTAACTTATAAATACGGGTTGACCAAAATGAATGTCCATATTGAGAATATTTTTCACTGTACGGGTTATAGCAAGGACCACCGCCATCATACCACCACCACCAACAATGATTGTTTTCCCCTTCAGCCGCATCTTCAAACCGATAAGATTCTCTAAAATCAGGTTTTTGAAGCCATTTTAGACATTTTTGCATATTTAGTTCTCGCTGCTGCTCTCGCTGCTGCTTATTTAGCTCTTGTTGTTTTTTTTCTGCACGATAGGACTCCTGACACTTAGATTCAAAATAACCTAAAAGTCCTACAATGCCAGCTAAAGCTCCAATTCCTGCTGCAACTTTCACTTCGAAAGGAACACGAGCAATTACATGCTTAATAAAGTCTTTATCAAAAATATTGCTTTGAGCACATACAACATTATTCAAAATCAATAATGATAACGCCCATGTCAAATATCGTTTTTTCATCTTTAAGGTAACTCCATTTTCGTTATTAATAGATAAAACATCTTTTATATATTAAGAGAAAAGTTTAATAATTTTAGCTTTAATATTTGGCGTAATCTTCCAGGCTCTTTCAACAAAATTTAAATGAGTATTTAAATTATTTGACCATCTTTCAGATGCCGAAGTAACATATTGCCCATCAATCTCTGAATTTGCTAATATATCATGCATTTTACATTGTAAATCTTTCACTCTGTATGTTGCAATTTTTGCACCAATATAATCACCGCGACTCATTTGATCAGGAATTGTCTCTACCAAATTGTTATGCTCAGTTAAAAGAGCATTAACATGTTCTTTTTTAAAAACCCATTCAGCTTTTACATTTTGCCACCAATTAGAAATATTATTCCAACAGGCACTCAAGAGACTATATTCTTTTTCTAAATAAATCGCACCACCAATGCATGCAACTACGCCGGCACACATAGCGGCTTTTCTGATTAAAGCTTGTTCATTCCCGCTTGATTCATCAGTCTTTTTTTCTTCCACTGCAAAAGCAGCCGAAGCTGATAGACAAAGTATCGATAAAAACAAACTATTCATTTTACGTGTAAACATGAATACCTCACATTAAAATTAATAAAAATAACCGACCAATTCATTATATGTAAAAATATATCCTGTTTTTAAGAGCCCGTAAAGCACCCCCCTTTACTGGTAAAAACAATAATTACAAAAGGAACTATATTATCCATTTGTATACAGATTTTCCCTATTGACAGACTTAATTGAAGAATAATAAGCACCTATAAAATCTAGTGGATTCACTCATAGCGCACCCAATTGTTTACATATTATTGAAATGGTAAAAAATACTTTGCTATAATAAAAAAGAATAGAATCTAACTAAGAAATTAAGAGAGTAAAAAAAAGAGAGTAAAATGAAAAAAATATTACTTATTTTATCCCTTTCATTGGTTGGAATGCAGATTACACCGGCAGCATCGTCGATGCCAAAAGGTGCATCCTATGAAGTCGTAACTTACAGTGTTAACAAAGCTTTCATGCAAGAACTTATACGTACTCTTTGGAACGAAATCTATCATGATGCAATATATTTACCATCTAGCTCAATTTCTTCTAAATCAGAAAGCAAAATAGAAGATGAAATAATCAACCCAATCTTTCCTGCTGTCATAGAAGGTGAAATAGATAAGAATGCTATAAAACAAATAGATATTAATGAAATTCGCACATTTTTAAAAAATCTATTTGATTTGACCTGGGACGATATATACGTTCAAAATGAACAATTGCAAGAAAACCCACCCATTACTCCACGTAATGAAAAAACTTTGGCCGTATTTAAAGAACATGCAAAAGCACTTGTTATTGGTATGTTCATAGAAAATGTTGTTGGTAATACTATGAATTCATGTGAATGCATTCCAATGGCAGATCGCATTAGCTACAGCTTTATTTTAGCTGATGACATTCGCAAAAAATTTCCTGATCCTAAACAACGCATTGTAATAACATCTTTTGCATCCGGCTTACTACTGCAAGAGTATCTGTTATTAACGTTACTTAAAAAATATGGCTACACCAACATTGCACTTAATTTAGTTGATTTAGGTTATCCTGATCCAATTTCATTACAACGCATTATCAAACAAACCGGACCTGAAAATGCAAAACGCGCAATCAAACATTATAAACATGAAGTGATCCGTGCTGCCGGCTTACAAGGTGCTGACCCGGATGAAAAATACAAATGGATCAATGAAAATAAGACACTATTTCCTGAACTAGCTGAACTAATTGATCCCGGAGCTTTTGATTCAGGATATGGGTATCAAAAAGCATTAGAGCATCTTAAAGAATTAGTACCAAATGTAACGGTTAATACGTTTAGAAATATGCATGAATATATAGACTTAGCACAAAAAAGACCCGACTTAAAAGCCGATGTTATTACGATTGTCGACCCCGATTTGAATGTGTTTGATATTGCACCATTTCCATCGCAAGCAAATATGGTCGGCATAACAGATAAAACACTGTTCGACAAACAAGATCCTCAATACAAACCCCATGTTTTTGTTACTGTTGCAAAAGATTTTCCATCACAAGTATATGTGCATCTAAAAACCTATACTGACGCACAGAAAACAGATGCTCCATTTATACAAAAAATCAATGATTTAATTAAGTCTGCAAGATTCATTGAAGAACATAAAGACCACAAAGCAACATTCAAACCTTATAAAGCAAAATTTAGAGACTGGATCATTACTACCTTCGGTTCAGCATATGATAAGGAAACATTAAAAGAGTTACTCAATAAAAATGAACAATTACTAAATGATGCACAAGACAACAAAATCGAAGAAATTCAATTGAATACTCTATTAGATGAGCTACTCACAATAAATGAAGCCATCTTTGAAAAAACAAATCATCTCGACCAAAATAAATTGAATGCCTTATATGCTACATATAAGACTCTTACTCCTGCAAACAAAATAACAATTGCAACTGCAGTTATTAAAAGCATGAATAAATTACTTAACAAAATCGAAAACGATCAATATCAACTTGTATGGTACTCAGATCCTCATTTAGCATTCCAAGAACTCGTTCGCCAGACAGCAAAAGATGATGCAATTATTTATCTTTATTATCAGGATGATCCACAAGAGTTAGATCGACCGTTTATTTTAGAAAGAGTAAGCAAAGACGATTATATATCTCGTGATGTTTTTGGACCAAACGTCGGCAGAATGTTAATGCAGGTCGGCATCGATGAAGAAGATGAGCTTCCATTTGAAGATAAAGAAAATAATGAAACAGAGTATGAAAGTTATCATGAAATAGAAATAGATCCTAATGATCTTTATGGGCGAGTTGATCTTAAAAATGGAAACATTCTCACATGGGATGATTTAAAGGATACCTTCCCCAATCTAAACGACTTACGTGTTCCAAAAGTAGAATTAATCGATTATACAGAATATGATGATGATGAAACTTTTGAACAACCCTTTTCAGTAAAAGACTAATATGGCTTTTTTATAGCGTCCTTCACTAAACAGCACACATTTCACATAATATTCACACAGCTTTTTCATAAAAAATCGCCGTCGGCGGCTTTCCAAATTACGTTTTTAATGGGCGCCGAAAAATGTTCAATCGGATTAAAATTAGGTGAATACACTTTTAATTTACTATAAACAGTCTTCCTTGTCGTTCTCCCAGACATCGCTAAAGCTTACGACTACGCCAAGACTTCTTCGCACAGAATGTCGGGCAGGCTGCGAATGCCCATGCATTATCCACATCTTTTGTGATATTTTAAGTAATTAACGCGAGTTCGAAAAATCAAGGCTCTCATAAGCAAGACCAAACATTATAAGATAATGCTCTTCTTTATCATTCCCGGCTTGAACGGGAATCCAAGATCTGAACGCTTATAATTAAAGATAAATATGCGTTTTATTTACTCTTTTTATTTGAATTCATTCCTGACAATATCAATTTTTTTTGCATATAGCAGTACTAGAAAAACATACCACAATTGTGTCAACCCTATTGAACTGCAAGGCCAATCCCAATATGTATGATATATATGGAAAAAGACCTGTAGATTATGCTATCGCTCGCCAATATGAAGATATTATCGACTTATTACAAAAAAGATAAAAAACATAGTACAAATAGAATATACGACATAATAACGCAATAAATCCATAAGAAGAAATAATTTGCCAATCATCGATTATTACTTTAAAATAAGAAACATAGCAAAATTTAATTGAATTATAATCCGACTGGAGTCACCATGTCATTGACTATAAAGAAAAAAAGCCACAAAAAACGTCGTAGAAAACACGGATTCCGTGCACGTATGGCAACACGCCATGGTCGCAAAATCATCAATCGTAGACGTGCTAAAGGTAGAAAACGCCTTGGAGTAAGCGCATACTAATTGCGTAGATCTCATATGGCTATAACACCATACTTATCCCATTTAACTAAAAATGAGATAAAAACAGTTTTTAAAAAGGCCCGAAGAGTCCTCCGCGATTCGGGTCTTGATATTTTATTATACCCGAGCCCCACAGATTTTGGCCGCATTCTAGTGGTTACATCACGCAAGGTTGGCAATGCGCCCGAACGCAATAGAGTACGCCGACGCTTGAAAGCCATATTTTATAAAGAAAAACTCTATGAGCACAAACTTGACTGTTTTGTTATTATCAAAAAATCAGGTACAAACTATTCATCTGACCAATTAAAAAAGATCTTACATCATGCATTTGCGTTATATCTTGATAAAAACAGTCAATAAAGGTTTTATTCTTATGTATTACTGTTTACGCCCTTTGCTTGGGCCTGCGCAATGTAGATTCAAGTTAAGTTGCGGACCCTATGCAGTTAAGCAACTTGAAGAAAAACCATTATTTCATGCATTATACACTATTTGCAAACGTGTATGGTCATGTAGCCCATGGGGCTCCTTTCCATCACATGATTAAACACCCTTTTGTTTTTTTCACATCAAGCCAGTATTCTTTGATCAAGGACGAGCCCATTTTTTTCCTGATCAAAACAAAAGGATCCCGATGAAAGAACTTTTATTACTTTCAATGCTTTTTGCCGTTGAATCTGAAAGTCGTCGACTCATAGACTATTATCCACAGCCCACCTACTCAAAATCAAAACCGAAAGCATGGGCAACACACACCAGTATAGATCTGCATAATTGTTTATATAGCATTATGCGCTCGAAACATGAAGTAAAACGATTTTTGCGTAAACTATGCAATCATCTTGGTGTGACACCCTATGGTGACCCTGAATTCCTCTACCATTATAGTGGCAATGGCTACACTGCAGGATTAAGTGCAGTGCAACAAGCAAATGGACATACTGATATCACCATTCGTGTTAATGAATCGGGGGATAATATGCATATTGATGTTTTCAGTTGCAAATCTTATGACCCTTATGATATCGCAGACAAAGCACAAAGATTCTTTGACGCATATGATATGACGATTAACGTTTCGTATCGTAAGTAAGAAGGTTTATAGGAGTATTTTTATCAACCATAGAGTAAAATACTCCTATCGCATGTTTCCTATAAAACATTGTTAATGATTGACAAATAGAATAATAAGCGTATAATTAACTATATATAAAATATAAAAAATGGAGTTATTATGCACATACTAAATTATCTAAGCTTATTAGGCATCCTTACTTGTTCATTATCATCTTTTGCAGCTGATTCATCTAAATCAGAGCAAATGATCAATTTAATAAATCAAAGCCGCAAAAATTTCGAAAAAGCGATTAAAAGCAGAAACATAAACAATCGAGATGAACAAGGCAAAACATTGCTCATGCATACAATTGAGCAAAACAATGTACAAAAAGTAAGAATATTAATACGTCAAAAAGCTAATCCTTGGATCGAAGACCATCCTCATCAAATCACCTACAAGGGTAAATCTCTTGATAAACAATCACAAAATACTTTTCATAAAGCTGCAATGGTTGGAAACCTTGAAATATTACGCAGACTGTTAAGAGCTCATGAATTTGACCCTCAATGGGAAAAAGCATTCCCTGTAGGCTCCGGCCCAACCCCTCATATGCTTGCACAGGATAATAAACATAATGGATGTGAAATATTACTATGTAACTTCAATCGAATAGACAATTCTTTATTTAAAGCAATTATGCTTGGACATCGAAAAAAAATTGATAAAATTTTAGACAAGCATCCTGAAAAAATACAAAAATATTGCCTTGATGAATCAGATGAACCCAATACTGCATTGCCAAAAGCAACCCCGCTCGATTGGGCATGTATGCTTGAAGACGTCCAATTAGTTGAACATCTTTTAGCCAAAAGCACCCCTGAAATGAATTGTGAACTTTGCTCACAAGAGCCTGGAGGCATAAGCTTATATACTCAAATGGGCATGGTCTCTTGTAAAGCATGCTTGGAAAAAAATTGTCATGATACATCTACATGCCAAGATAGGAATAAAAAAGAGATTAAATTACTTATGGAAGAATATGGGGCCGAAAAATTAAGCATCCAAGCTGATCTTTTTCAAGCTATCAAAGACTATGATACTCAAAAAATAGCTTGGTGCCTTAAAAAATATCCTGATTTAAAAGAAGAAAGACTTCATAATCATACTCCTTTAGAATATGCCATACGCTTCAATAAAATGAGATCAACAAAGGAACTCATTAGGTTAAAAGCTGATGTAAATACAAAAGTTCATTATGGCGCATCACTTTTAGCAATGGCATTTAATTATGACAACATAGAGGCAATAAAACTTTTAACAAACCATGGAGCCAAGTTTAATTCCCTCTATCAAGATTGGCCTTTTGATTATCCTATCAGCGAAGAAGCAAAAAAAATCCTTCTTGAAACATTCCGACAAAAAGTTGTACGTAACCAACCAAAACCGAATCAAATGCGCTCGGCTGTTTGTTCCGGTAAATCTGAATTGGTGGAATCAATCGCCGGAAGAAAAGAACATTATCAAAATACTGACACACAAGGACTAACACCTCTGCATTGGGCTGTTACAAAAGGAGATCCAAAGCTTACAGCACTATTGATTAAAAATGGTGCAGACATTAATGCTCAAACCTCAGAAAAAAGACGTACACCATTACGACAATTAATTCGCATGCATGAATCTGGAGTAAGATACGAGCATAGACAATTAACTACTAGCGAGCTACTGCCTTGTTTATTTATTTTAATGTGTGAAGGTGCAGATCCAACGATCGAAGACAGATGGGGCGATACAGCCTATACCTGGATCGGCAGAGAAGTTGAATTCTTTGATGGCTTAACATTAATCCATCATATTATTCGAGCTGCAAAAAGATCTTCACCCAAAGAAAGAATGAAATTACTCAATGAGATAAACCTCTTTCAAAAAAAAGAGTTCGAAAAAGCCCAAAAAGATGGGGATGAAGAAAAAGCTGAACATATTAAACAAGCGCGCGTAATTAGGTTTCAAAGCTTGATACCTCGTCGTATCCCCAAAACCATATCGCCTGAAAACTTTAAAGAAATATATCAACCATATATTCCCGATACATTTGATAGTGATCCGGCAAACATTGCAAGTACATCGGGCAGTTCATCATAATATTTGATATCATTGATCCAACCCTAGGCAATACCCACATGAACCCTTGATTTATTAACAATAAACCTGCTATGTTAAAATTAAAAGGGAATATCATGAAAAAATTATTGTTAGCTTTTAGTATTATAAGCCTTGGATTTGGCACAATTACAGAAATTCAGGCAAATGCAAAAAATCAAAACGAAGAGGCACCCTGTATATGCTACTGCGCATTCGAACCGGGACCGCGAAGCAAAAGTCCTGGAAACAAGCCTTTTGTACGTACATTTACAAATAGTATAGGCCAAACATTTAAGGTTTGTTTGTGCGATCAAAGAGATCTTGATAGATTAAATGATGAACCTGAATTAATAGATAAAATAACCGAAGGGCAACTGCTAAAAGTTAATTGCTGCGAAAAGCTCTTAAATAAAAAAACTGAAGAATAACAAAATATAAACCGCCGCCTACTTTATACTAAAATAGGCGGCTTTATTTATGCACTCTTTTTCACACTCAATTGCATCAACTCTTTATCCAAGAAATAGTTCAAAATAGTACGAATTACCACCAAGATTGCAAGCAAACCTAAATTATAATAATCCGGCAACACAATGGTTAAAATCACATCACTGGCCAGAATAAACTCTAATCCGAGCACAATACTCAAACCAAGTTCTCTGCGTACATCATCCAAATCAAGCTCTCTCTTTCTTTTATCTATAAAGAAACATTTCTTTAATAGCATATATGCAGCTTGAACACCACCTAAGAAAATGATTAAAACACCAATAGTTGCCAAGAACCATTTTATTGCATATAAAAAAAGCATGAAATAGTGTGCAATATCGTCATATATCATTATAACAACTCACCTCCCAGTTTACTCAACTCACTACGTTCACTTGTTTCAAGATATACTGAACCGAACAGTTTTTTCCCTTTGAAACGTTGACTTGCAACAACCAAACCGTTACTTGCAAAATCCAAGTATGGTGAATCAATTTGATATGGATCACCGGCAAGTATAATCTTACTTCCTTCGCCTGCACGGGTAACAAGTGTTTTTACTTCATGCGGTGATAAATTTTGCACTTCATCGATAAAGATATATTGAAACGGAATTGAACGTCCACGCATATAGGTGATCGCTTCCAAACTGATTTTACCTTTTTTAACCAAATTATCTAACGACTCCATCGCTCCTTTACGTTTACGTTTTTTCTTGCCGGGTCCTTTTTTTCTTTTGTTTTTTTGCTGTTCTTGGTCAACGTTATCCAAATGACGCCCGGTGTAAGCTGAATGCACAATGAATTCCATATTATCGTAAATAGGCAACATCCAACTATATAGTTTTTCTTGCAAATCACCCGGTAGATACCCAATGTCGCGCCCAAGTGGCACGACAGGCCGTGCAACGAGCATTTTTTCATATACTTCTTCAACAAGAACTTTATGCAGCCCAATCAACAATGCTAAAAATGTTTTACCCGTTCCTGCCGGTCCGAACAATGTAACTAAACGAATATCATCATTTAAAAGTAAATCCATTGCCATTAACTGTTGAGCATTGCGTGGTTTAAGTGGCCAACGCAATAAAGGTTCACGTACCGGTACAAATTTATTACTGCCCAAATAGCGAAATACGCGATAATTATACGCATTATGCTGACTTTCAAGCACAACATATTCATTGACTGCAATATCTGTATCTCGTGCCAACTCTTGCAATATTTGAGGATCATTATCTTTTAAAGTGACTGCAGGCACAGCAACGTTCATCCATCCTTTATAAAATTCATCAATATTAATCTTTTCTTTAATGTAATCTTCTGTTGCGATACCTAATGCATCAGCTTTTATACGTGCATTTAAATCTTTAGTTATAAGCTGAACGTCATAACCCTGCTCTTTGAGCGAAACTGCTTCATATAAAATTTCATTATCTGCAAAGGTTAACTGAAAAGGAAATGATGGAATTTTTTCAGTCCGCATAAACACAACACGCACAGTACTACCATTGTCAAGTTTAATGCCACTGCCCAATGAGCCTTGTGAGCGCAACCCATCTAAAATACGGATCGCTTCACGAGTATTGCGCCCTCGTTCAGTTCCTTCCTTTTTAAATTTATCTAACTCTTCAAGCACCACTGATGGCAACGCTACTTCAGCACCATCAAAAGCATAAATAGCCTTAGGATCATAGACCAAGACATTCGTATCTAATAAATAGATCTTTTTGTTTTTTGATGGTTTTACTTTTTTTACTTGTGTATCATTTGACATTACTCTTGCTCCTTTTTTTCATGGTGTCTCCATCCTAATTCGATGCTATCACAGGATTTTTCCTGCAGGCAATGATCCATGCATATATTATAGAACCCTTACCATCAAACATGCATTTTAGCACAAATATGATATACTTAACTTCAAGATTTAACAATCAATGTCGGTACAAAAAAGGTACAAATTATGCCAAATGATAACGTGAGCCAAATAGAAAAAATTCGTCATTCAACTGCTCATTTACTTGCACAGGCAGTAAAAGAGTTATATCCAAAAACTATTTTGACCATTGGACCTCCAACCAAAGATGGTTTCTTTTATGATTTTTTACCCGAAACCAACTTTAAAGATGAAGATCTACCAAAAATAACACAACGCATGAAAGAAATTGCAGAACGCAACATTCCATTGACACACAAACAGATTCCAAAAGAAGATGCCCGCAAACTCTATAAAGATAATCCATACAAATTAGAACTTATTGATCTCATTCCCGGCGACACTGTTGGCTTGGCAGAACAAGGCGACTTTTCTGATCTATGTAAAGGCGGACATGTAACATCAACCGGTGAACTTAAAAATTTTAAATTGTTGCATATTTCCGGTTCTTACTGGCGTGCAGACCGAAACGGACAACCGCTACAACGTATCACCGGTACCGCATTTGCAACGCCAAAAGAGTTACGTTTATACGAAAAACGAGTCGAAGAAGCTCAAAAATATGATCATCGTAAATTGGGCAAACAACTTGATCTCTTTTCATTTGTGCAAGAAGGCCCCGGTTTCCCTTTCTTTCATCCGAAAGGTCAAAAAGTTATTCAACTACTCAAAGATGATTTACGCACTATGTTGGATAAACAACATTATCAAGAAATTGCAACACCAATTATTTTATCCGATGAATTGTGGAAACAGTCAGGGCATTATGAGCATTACAAAGACAACATGTTTTTTTCGGTCATTGATAAGCAACAGTATGCCGTCAAACCGATGAACTGCCCCGGAGCTATCATGGTATATAAAGATCATCCCCGTTCATATCGCGAACTGCCGCTGAAACTTTCAGAGTTTGGTTTAGTACATCGCTATGAACTTTCAGGCGTTTTGCATGGTCTTTTTCGCGTACGTTCATTTACACAAGATGATGGCCATATTTTTTGCACCCCGAATCAAGTTGAAAATGAAGTTTTAGATACTATCAAAGCGATTGAAAAAACACTCAAAAAGTTCGGATTTGACAACATAACCGTTGGGCTTTCAACTAAACCTGAAAATGCAATGGGAACCGATGAATATTGGCAACAAGCAACAACAGCACTCCAAAATGCACTTGATCGCTCTGGTTTAAAATACACTATTCAAGAAGGCGAAGGCGCCTTTTATGGACCTAAAATAGAATTTGGCATCCAAGACTCAATGGGCCGCTCTTGGCAGTGCAGCACCATTCAATTAGATTTCTTCTTACCACAAAACTTCGATTTATCTTACATTGCATCATCAGGTAAAAAAGAACGCCCTGTTATGATTCATCGTGCCATTTATGGCTCTATGGAACGTTTTTTTGGCATACTGCTGGAACATTTCAAAGGTAACCTACCATTCTGGCTTGCACCAATTCAGGTTAAACTACTCACCATCACTGATGATCAAAAAGAATATGCACATAACATTATGCAACAACTACAAAAACATAACATTCGTGTTGCAATGGATGAAACTTCCGATCCAATTTCCGGCAAAATTAAAACCGCTCAATTGGAAAAAGTTCCTTGGATGCTCGTCATGGGCCAAAAAGAGATGGATAACCATACTATCACTTTACGCTATCGCAATGGTAAACAGGAGTTTGGTTTATCATTAGATGATGTATTGGCCAAAGCTCAAACATATAACGATGGATGTATTATTTAATATTATGCAAACATCATTTTGAACGAATTTAAACCGAAATTAAACAGGTTGTTCATATCAAAGTTATTTTGATTATAAGCAACCTTTTTTCTTCGCGCTCTAGCTTTTTGTAATATATCAATCAATGGCTTTGCATTAATCTTTCTTGCCCACTGCAATGCTGTTTTCCCTTGAAAATCTTTAATCATAGGATCAGCACCTCGAGAAAGCAATAAGCGCACCAGCTTAACCGATGTTGCTACTGAAATCTGATTCAACTTTTTTTTTGGTGCCCCTACTGTAATACGCGTAACCCAGTGCAATGGTGTTCTACCTCGATACGTATCACGAACATTGATATCAGCGCCCTCATCTAATAATATTTTTGCTAAATCAACATTACCATTAATCACGACCTCATGCAGTGGCGTTAATCCTGTGTTTTGTGCTATATTTACATCAGCTCCTGCTCTTATAATTTTTTTGGCAATATCTGCATAGTTCCATCGTGTTGCAATTATTAAAGCTGTTTCTCCATCATTATTTTGTGCATTAATATCAATAAGAGTTTTATATATTTTTGGCGCTTGCATAATTTTTACTGCATTTAATTGAACATTCCTTTTTAATTTTTCTATTGGATCCTTCTGACCTGAAACTTCAACCTGTTCCTCAAAGACAAGACCTTTTGTATCACTTATTATTTTTTGTGGTTCCTCTTTCTTAATTAAAGAACCAACTTTTTCTTTTTTTTGATTTACAGTCAATTCTTCTGATCCAATGCCACCCCCAAAAGCGTTAATCATAATATTCCATATAGCGGTCTTCCAGTCCCCTTTAGATATTGGAAGCAAAATTAAAGGAGACTGAACATTTGCCCCTGCCTCTACATCAATGAGCATTCTTGTTGAGCTATATATAGTATTTTCAATAGAACCTTCATTTATTTTAGATAAAATTCTTTTCCTTTCTTCTAGCAAGTCATCTACAACTGGTATATAACCTCTACGCACAGCATGCATTAATACATTCCAACCATTTTGATCTTTAATGTTCACATCTGCACCAACTGTAATTAACTGTTTTACAATATCAAAATGTTTTGCAAATAATGCCAATACCATTGGTGTATGACCACTTTTATTAGATCTATCAAGATCTGCACCGGCTTTAATCAAAGCCGACACTATATCCGAATGCCCTTTATTGGCTGCTAAAGCTAATGCAGTCAATCCATTTGTATTAACCTGATTTAAATCTCCACCCTTATCGATGTACCATTTAACACCTTTTAAATCACCATTCTCTGAAGCATTCAATAAATTTTTTGACGTGAGCATGGTCATTTTTGTTCTGGTTCTGCTTTTTTTAGATTGAACATCAGATGGTATAAGATTTGCACTATTAAGATTGTTTTCTTTATCTGCCGGCTTAGATGTAACCAATCGTCGAACAATCTCTTTTTTTGAATCATCTATACTTTTATTTAATAATCGTTTAATTTCAGCAACAGTTTTTTTAAATTGAACCGTCAATTGCTTGATCAACTTATCATTATTCAAAGCCTGTCGAGACATTCTAATGACTTTGTTTAATTCTACATCTGATTTAGATGCAAAAAATGATTCAACTCCCCCATAAATTTGAACTTTAAATGCATTTTTAAACAATTCTCCATCAACCGATTTTATTTGTATTATTTGATTGTCAGATAACTGTTGTTTTTTTGCTACTTGCCGACTATTAATTATTCGCTCAGAGCGTTTAATGCTTTGCCTTAAAAGCCGTTTTATTTCGTCATCAGTTTTATTATATTCAGCGCTAAAAAAATTAATCGCATCAAGATTATTCAATACTTTTTGACATTTTTCAATAAGGATATTCAAATCACCATCTGATTTAACTGTAAAAAATGTTGTAGAATTATTAATTACTGAATTAAAAGCTTTTCTTAATAGTTTTTGATCTGCTACAGACATATTCAAAGATACAGCGGCCGATTTTTTTCCCTTTTTTCGTCGACGACTAAGCTTCACAGCCGCTTGCTTTGTTTCAGCTTGAAGTTGTTGTTTTTTTGCTGCATTCGTTCGACGACTATCAATTATTTGCTCTGAACGTTCTCTAATTTGCTTTAGCAGCTGTTTTATTTTGTTATCAGTTTTATTATATTCAGCGCTAAAAAAACTGATAACAAAAGGATTATTAGATGCTTTTCTAGCTTTTTCAATAAGCGCATTTAAGTCTTCGTCAGATTTGGAACCATAAAAAGTTGCTGCGCCCCCATGCATTTCAACATTTAAAGCTTTTCTTAACAACTTTCTATCTGCCACTGATAAATTCATAGACGATGTTGCATCTAAATGACTGGGTAGATAAGATAAAAAGAATAGAATCAAAATAGATATTTTTCTCATCTGCATTATCAACTCTCCATTTTTGAGCAATCAGAATATACATCGATTAACGAGCTCTTAGTCAATAAGCTCTTATTGCAACATCTCAATTAAAGGCTGTACATTAATCTGCTTTGCCCATTGCAATGCCGTCAGACCTTTATCATCGGTTATTCTCGGATCTGCACCATGAGTAAGGAGTAAATCAATTAACTCCTTAGCTTTATTTATCGAAATTTGCTTTAACTGTTTTTTTGGCGCACCAACAGTCACACGCCCAACCCACATGAGCGGCGTTCTGTTATGAAACTTATCACGTGCATTAACGTTTGCTCCCGCATCAATCAATGCTTGAGCCAACTCAATATTGCCATTCATTACTGCTTGATGTAATGGGGTTAAGCCATTTTTTTGTGCAATATCAGTATCAGCTTCAGCTTGTAAAAGAATGTTGGCTATATCATTGTGATTGAACCTAGTTGCAATAAATAAAGCGGTTTCATCGCGATCATTTTGCACATTAACATCAACCGAACCTTTTAATAATCGTTTTACTCTTTCAACATTATTATATTGCGCAGCCTTCATTAATGGTGTATATACTTTTGCACCACTTGGTTTTCTTTGCCTTGAACCGGTTTTTGCTCTAGGCTTTCTTCTTGTGCGACGAGATGCAGGCGCCCACTCTTGAGCTACTCGTTGCTCAACTTGTGATGTCGTTTTTGATGCCGCACTACTGAGCAGTTCTCGTATTTCTGTTGAAGAGAGACTCAATGCACCGCTTAGTTGTAGAACTTCTTCATCTTTTTTTAAAGCTTGTGTAATCGCTTGCAAAGCTTTGCGCAAATCTTCTTTTGATTTTGAGCTATAAAAACCTTCATCTTTAAACTGCTCTGCATACACAGCCTGAGTAAGCAGCTCTTTGCGTGCCTCTGGCATCTGAATCGATGCTGCTGCAAATAAAAAGATCGGCATAAACATTAAAACAGCCGGCAATACAAACATGCTATATGTTTTTTTCATTTGAAGGCGCCCCCTATTTTGACATACATAAAACCCACTCGACTTCTTAGCTCATATTTTATTACAAAATGAAACAAAATGTAAATGCTTTCTTTGACATTCACCTTTAATGTCAAAGAAAGCATGACTTATAAGAAATCATGTATAAACGATCCTATCCGGAAATTGATTGTTTGAGTTGAACTCAATAAGATCTGAATATCGCAATAAATCAAGCTTCTTTTGATAATTTTCGGATAAACTCTATGTTTATAAAAAATACACAAAAAAAAGGTGCATCCATAAAAATAGATACACATGAATATCATAACCTTCAAAGACCTAATGGTGAAAAAATTTTTGAGGCATATGCTCAACAAAAAACACCTAGTGCTTATCGCATATTTTGGCATTATGATCCTGAAAAAACATGATTTCCATTTTAGCCATAATACCTCATCCATAACTTATTTGTTTTGCATAAATTAAATATCCTCAATTATAAAGAGGCGTCTTTCTGCTTCTGAGACAGGTCGTTTAAAGCTGCTCTGAGCTTATCAACAAGAAAAATAAACCGGTTGTTTAAGAGTATCGATATATGATGATGCACTAATACATCATCATATATTCTTTTGTTAGTTTAATATGAACGATTAGCTATTTTTTTGTTGCGAGCTCGCATATGTTTAATAGTTTTTCTTTTTGCAGCTTTTATTGTCTTCTTAGTTTTAACTTGCTCACGTGCTGTAATTATGTGTTTGCTCGGTATCTTTTTTTGTTTACCACGACTTGGATGCTTTTCATTTTTAAATCCACAATTAATAACAGATATTGCAACATATACGTCATTACTTTTGGATACGATAACCTCAATTTTTTGTTTTTTACCTGTGTCCAATGTAAATAGGTAATGAGTGGCTCCGTCTTTTAGCGTTATTGCTTTAGCCCTACCGTTTCTAAGAGCTCGATGTAATTTTTTTTCTGTTATCCTGTGCTCTGTCATACAGCTAAGAACATGTCTTGTGTAAAACAAATTAGTTTCTATTATCGCTCGTTTTTCTCGTGAGAGATTGTTGTTTTTATTTCGAGCTAGTCTGGATTCTTCTTTTATAAGTTTTATTCTTTGAAGGGTTTCGTCTTTAGAGGTTTCATCGTTTTTAATATTAATAACAGTTATTACAAGATACAACTTTTCCTTTACGCTCAAGACAACTCTACATCCATCCTTTTCAAATATATATATGTCTTCTCTATTATCAGTTTTTATGAGGCCTTTACAAATTGCTTTTTGCACTTGATTTATTGGCAACATCCTTTCTTCCATTCGTTCAAGAGCATGTTTTGTAAACTCAAGGTTTGTACTAATATTGATTCTATTAGAAGCAATTAAACTGATATTTTTTCTTTGTTCTAATATTGATGTCGATGCACTTTGAGCATAAGCAGTTATGAGTGAAAACAGTAAAATAGATAGTTTAAAATACACTTTCATGATATAACCTTCATTTTTAAATATTTACTTTAATTTTATATGTAAGGAGCTTCTTCTCGTCATTCTTGAAACTCTCTTAATAAGGCAACAAATTCCCTATGCCCTCTTTCTCTTGCAATATGTTTCGGTTTTTGTCTTTCTACATTCCTGCAAGAAATTATCGCTCCGGCTTCAAGTAATTTCCGAGCGTATGCAATATGATTTTTTTCAGCTGCAATATGCAATGCTGTGTTTTTATCAAAGTCTCTTTTGTTCACATCAGCACCACATGCTAGCAATGCATCAAGAATATCCATTCTGGGATTATCTTGATAAGCATGAATCATCAACGGGGTATGCGATTTTCGTTCATATTTATTGCCAAACTCATCTATACCGCCAAAGTTTATATCTGCACCTGCATTGACAAGAACCTGAATGATTCGGGGATAATCTGCATCTTCTGTAAATTGCTTAACAGCAACACGCAAGGCTGTATCAGGCGATTTTTCATAACGCCTTACAATTCGATTGGGATTAGCACCATGACGAAGAGCTTCTTTTATCAATCCAACATGGCCTTCTTGCACTAGATTACATAATACTGAACCACCTAACTCAGAAAGTTCACGTCTTCTAACTTTAAGACAAGTTGGTCTAACACCTGATTCCATAGATGCAAGTATTTTTTTTCTATTTAATTTACCTTGTGAAGCTTTTAACAATACTTTTTGTTCTTTTTTTGACTTAGCATAACTACTTTGTTTTTTTGATCTTTTACCATATTTTTCAACTTTTTTGCCATCCATCTTCTCATTAAAAGAATCTAAGGCACGATCAGCACTTAATGAGCAAAAGTTTTGACTAAAACTACATGGACCATTCACATCTGCCGCTTGCATATCTATAACAAAAACAATACTCATCAAACTTATACATAACATCACTTTTGAATTTATCATCATATTTCCTTTACTGTTTGAATAAAATCATTTAATTAATAATACTATAAAAAACTAAAAATGTTTTCAGTCTTGCTTTTTATTTTTTTTCCATTTAGATGTTTTCTTTTTCCACTTAGGTGTTTTCTTTTTAAATAAATCTTTTATTTTATCTGAAGATGCTACATCCAGAGGTCTCTCACCATTTTTATTTTTAATCGAAGCATCAGCCCCAGCTTTAAGCAATTTACGAACTAAAACAATTCGTCTTTTTTTCACTGCTAAATGCAATGGCGTATCGCCGTCATTATTAACAATTGATACATCAGCACTAACTTTCGTTTTTAATAGCTCAATCGCATATTTATTGATACGTGCCATTGCAAGATGCAAATCTGTATTTCCATTTTCATCTACAACGAGAGGTTCTTCTTTATTTTCCATACTCGGTCCTGATGCATCGGCCGCTTCACATTTCAATTCATCAGAAGATAAATCTTCATTATTGATAGTTACCATATCTGCTTTGGACTCAAGTAGATGCTTTTTATTTTTTTTACACTTAGATGTTTTCTTTTCAAATAAATCTTTCATTTTATCTGAAGATACCAAATCTATTGGAGTTTCGTTTTTCTTATTTTTAATCGAAGCATCGGCACCCTTAACAAGCAATTTACGAACTAAGCCAACACGTCCTCTTTTCACTGCCAAATGCAATGGCGTATCGCCATCATTATTTTGAATCGAAATGATAGCTCCAGCTTTAAGCAATGCACGAACTAAGCCAGTACGCCCATTTTTCGCTGCTAAATGCAATGGCGTATTGCCGTCATTATTAACAATTGATATATCATCAGCTTTAGCTTTATTTTTCAATAATTCAACCACATATGCATTGGTACGATTCATTGCAAAATGCAAATCTGTATTTCCATTTTCATCTACAACAGAAGATCCTTCTTTCTTTTTTATACTCGGTCCTGATGCATTTAAAGCTTCTTTTGCTGATGCATCGGCCGTTTCACCTTTCAATTCATCAGAAGATAAATCTTCATTAGGGATCCACAGTAGTGAAATAAATTCATTATTGATAGTTACCATATCTGCTTTGGACTCAAGTAGATGCTTTTTATTTTTTTTACGTTTGGGTGTTTTCTTTTTAAATAAAACTTTTATTCTATCTGAAGGTGCCACATCCTCAGGAGTTTCTCCGTTTTTATTTTTAATCGAAGCATCAGCACCAGCTTTAAGCAATTTACGAACTAAGCGAGAACGCTCTCTTTTCACTGCTAAATGCAATGGCGTATCGCCGTCATTATTAACAATTGATACATCAGCACTAACTTTCGTTTTTAATAGCTCAATCGCATATTTATTGATACGTGCCATTGCAAGATGCAAATCTGTATTTCCATTTTCATCTACAACAGAAAACCCTTCTTTCTTTTTCATACTCGATCCTGATGCATCGGCCGCTTCACATTTCGCATGATCCTTTAGTACTGAAATCATATCCTTATTTTTAGACTTTAATGCCATATCAAGTGGAGTCAGACCTTTATTATTGATAATTGTTATATCTGCCTTGAACTCAAGTAACTGTTTTACAAAATCAACGCATCCTTTTTCCACTGCCAAATGTAACGGCGTATTACCATCTTTGTTTGCTAATAAAACATTAGCACCAGCTTCAAGTAATTTCCGAGCGTATACAATATGATTTCTTTCAGCTGCGATATGCAAAGCGGTATTGCCAAAATGATCTTGTTTATTCACATCCGCACCACACTCTAATAAAGCATCAAAAATATCCATTCTGGGGTTATCTTGATAAGCATGAATCATCAATGGGGTATGTGATTTTCGAGAATATTCTTCACTCTGTCCGCCATAATTAATATCTGCACCAGACTTAACCAACAATCGTATAATTGCCGGATAATCAGCACTCTTAGTACGTTGTCTGACTGCAATACGCAGTGGTGTATCAGGATTATCATTCTTGTAACGTTCGCATAAAACATTTGGATCAGCTTTGTTAAATTTAACATTCAATAAAGCTTCAACTAGCTCAACATTTCCATGCTCAACAGCATTGCATAATGGCGAACCGCCATAAGCCTTTTTATCTTTCTTCGTAACGGTAGGACAATTTGGATCAACATGCATATTAAGTAATTTTCGTACTGTCTTAGTATCGTTTCTTTTAGAAGCTTTTAACAAGCTCAACTCATCCTTTTGCATTAGCAAAAGACGTGATTCAGCTGTTTTAGTTGTTTTTTTATTCCTTGATGAACTTGGTACTGCAGCAGCAGGAATATTATTGCCGGATGAACTATGCTCATTGAGCAATAATATCATTGCTTTATTATTTATCTGATGGGCAATGCCTAAAGGCGTTAAACCTTTTTTATTAGCAAGCAATAGATCAGAACCTGCTTTAACTAATTCGCTTGCACATTCAAAACAATCATTTATAACTGCAATATGCAAAGGAGTATCACCATCTTCATTAACAACTGAAGGATTCGCTTTAAATTGAAGCAATAACTTTACTGATTCAATTGAATCGCGAACAACCGCCTTATGTAACGGCGTATATCCTTGATTAGTAGCTATAGATGAATCAGCACCCTTTTGAAGCAACTTTTCTATAAAGTCATATTTTCTTCGTGCAACAGCTTTATACAAAACAGTCTTGCCTTTTTTATTGACAACCGATGCATCAACTCCTGCCTCAAGCAACTGACAACAATAATCATCATTTCGATATTTAATGATTTTATGCAACTTAGCCGTACGCTCTTCAATGCTCATAGAAGCTATTTTTTCTACCTTAATCTTATTTGGCGCAACATTTGAACGTTGTTGTTGAAAGTTAGACTTTTTTGACCGTTGCTGTTGCTGATTCGACTTCTTTGGACTCTTCTTTTTTGCTGAATTATTTTTTGGACTCTTCTTTTTCTTCTTCTTATTCTTTTTCTTCTTCTTATAAGAATCATTTGATTGCTTCAGATACTTACCTGTTTCATGATCCACCTCGTGTCCATCTTGTCGGTTTATTGATGCATTAGTTTTATCTTTTTCGAAAAGATCTCTCAACACTGCAGCATTATTCAGCCCCACGAATCTATTTAAGCGCTCATTCCTGAAAAAGGATTTATATCTCTTCGTGTCTTTATTATAACGATCTTCCCACTCTTTTTGTTGGGCATTTTTAAACTTTTTATTGGCCGCTCGATGACGAATTACCTTTTTTCGATTAAGATCTTTCATGCTCAGAGCATCAAACGAAGCAGCATGAACACCACTTGATAAAACTAATAAACTAGTGATTAAAAAAGTACGACATGTATTCATTACATACCTCCATTATATATGCAAAACAATAATATTACTAATATAAATTATACTTGATTTTGAAATTAATACAAGCTCAACATGCCCAAAATAGCCTATCTCAGGTATAAAACAGCTAAAAAACCTATCCAATCTAATCATCTTCCCTAATATTTTTATTTCAATTGACATTTTACAAATAAGTATCATAATTAAAATATCACCAATTCAGTACTAATGGAGTATCAATTATGATGAATATAATCAAAAAAACAGCTATTTTAGCTATTTTAACCTTAAATAGCTCTCAACTTTTATGCATGGCTCCAAGCGACGCTGAACTTTTACGCGTGACCGAAGATCCTAGATTTATCATGAATATGATCTGCCATGGCAAAGGTCTCGAGCTATCGCTATTAAAGGCAATGAGGATTGAAGAAGAAAATCCTGAAGAAGCATTTAAAATATATTCATTTTTGGCGAACACTAATTATTCTGAAGAATGGCACGCCCAAGCATTACTACAAAAAGGACGTCTACTTTTTAAAGGTAATGGCGTAAAAAAAGATACAAAGGCTGCTCTAGATTGTTATCACAAATGTTATCAAAAACACAAAGACCCATTGGCATTACTTGCAATTGGAATGTACTATCAGTATTGTCCTGATCTTGATGAAAAATTAATTGATATAAGATTCAAACTTGCAGCAGGCTACTTTAAAAAAGGTTTTGATGTATATAAAGAACCTGCGTGCGCATTCCAATATGCAACATTATTGTATCGCGAAAAACTCCCGGAAAGCGAAAATCTATCGACTGAAGACATACTCAAATATATCAGACCACAAGTTTCTCGGGCATTCAGTAACCCATCAATTAGATACGCATCTAATGATGCTTTATTTTTATACGGTGAGATACTGATGAACAACGCTATTAATCCCAATAATGCTATTAATCCCAATAATTATGATAAAGAATTTGCTGTATTTGGCATACGTGCTTTTACAATTGCTGCACAACAAGGTGATGCATGCTCAATGCTCCAATTAAGAAATTTATACCGTCATGGACTCTATGTTGATAAAGATATAGATAAAGCAGAAAGTTATGCTCAACAAATACAAGCATCAGAAGACACTCAAGCAAACTTGGTAACAAAAGCTTACATGTATATGCGCGGTGATGGCGTTGAGCAAAATAAAGAATATGCAATTCAATTACTCGAGCAAGCAAAAAACGGGACATCAACCATTGAAGATATTTTCGAACTCTTTAAAGACGATATCCTTGAAGTTGAAGAATTAAAAAAACAACGACAAGAAGCTGCTGCAAAAAAAATTATTGATGCGGCCAAAGAAAAAGACGATTCAGAAGACGCTCTTTCAGAAATACCTGCTGCCGCAGCTCCTGAAGTTCATACCAAAGTTCAAAAAAATGAACCTCAAAAAAAAGAAACTATTAAACCCAGAACCACTGGCAAAGTTAATCGAAAAAAAACAAGGCGAAGAAAGCCCAAAAAATCAAAACAAACTTCTATTGTTCAAGCGAAAGAACCTTGCCTATTAATTACGCAATCGCAACAAACATATACCACCGATGTTTTGAAAGCCCTTCAACGAAGAATGCAAACGATACCTAAAGAAGTTCCCTACTCAACCATAATTCAACGATGTAATCTGTTATCACAAGAAAGAGATGGCAGCTTTATTGAAATAAGCAAAGGAAATACACAAGATCTTTGTGTGACTATTCAGGATCCGAAAAATAAAAAAAGATTTATTTTCCCCTGTGACAGTAGAGAATTTCACTTTGATATTAAACCTGCACCATTTAAATATAACCAACGAATAATCGAACAACAAAAAAAGCATCCGCGCGATCCGCATGTTTTTGGCACTGCCATCGACTATATGATGCAGATGTTTGGAGCAGAAAATCCATTTATTACAACAAAAAAGAGATCTCAAGACAGCTTAGTTCATGCAGCACAAATTCCAAGCCAGAAGATGAAAGGACATTTTGAATTTACGTTTTATAAAAGCGCTCGCTCTCATGTTTTATATCATCGCTTTTTTAAAAGAACCGGAAAACTGCAGGATGCAAAAGCAAAGCAACGCAACGTTACTCCAGCAAGAGCTCAACGAAGAGTTCCTCATGCCGCAGTTGATCCATCATCTATTGCAAGTTGCTCAAGCAAAAAATAAACCTGATATATACAGATAAGAATTTTAAATCGCTTATCTGTGTCTATTTATATTTGAGCCCCACAATCAATTAATAATTTAATGATTGCATACATTGTTTCATTTTCATAATCAGACGCTCTTTTTAATGCATATGATAATGCAATAATCCATTAAGTCCTCCCAAATTTTTTTGCTGCACCAAGCATTGAACCTTTTATATATGGTATTCCATTTGCCAAATGTTGATTCTAAAAAACACCAGCGCGTCTGTTCTTGACATCCAATAAATAGCGTTGACAAAGCCTCTACATACGTTCTCATCGCATACATATACTTTTTTGATTTTTAGCGATACACTTTTTTCTCATGATAATATCGATTAAAATGTGTTTTAGATTCTTATCTTTTTTGGTACTATCATATCAAAAAAATCTTCTAAATTAAAAAGTCAACACAACCTAAGGAGAAAATATATGAAAATGATAGCTGAAATCGTAAAAATACTTAAACCTTGCATTATGAATATATTATTAAATATGATATCTGAGGAATTGCGCGCTATCATAAAAAAATATGTAAACAAAATAAGAAAATATATGAACAAAGGGGAAACTTTGGAACGGTTAAAAGAAGACTCAAAGATCAATATACAACTTAATGATACTAAGATAACCTCAGATAAACTTATAAACTGTATTGCTGAGGATGGAGACATCACTATTGATAAATCCAACATTTCTGGATTAAAGATCAAATATCAAAGTAATCCTGACAGAACGATTGAGATAAACCCACATACTAAAAGTCAAACTGAGGAAACGCAAATATCAATCAATGAATTTGGTAAAGCGAAGATTGCCAATGGCGCCCTTATGGAGCAAAACGAAAAAGGAATCTTACTCAAAGCATAGCCTTTGACTCCCTTTTTTCTAAGTTCAATAGGAAAACACTTTTGTGACTCAGCAAGGCTGATGCATTGTTCCCCTTTTAAGGAAAAGCATGTAAGTTAGTTTGATGCGCAATCGCAATTTTCCTGAGAATGTTTTTTCAAGTTCTTCAACTGAAATTCATTAAAACATGATAACATCTTTAATTTCAACAACTATAATAAACCCTCTAAGATCTCATTTTCACTTCAAACTAAATCTATAAGAAAACAAAATGACACGAAAAAAAATTAGCCCAAGATTCAAAAAGTAAGCCGCTTTTAAAGCAATAAAAAAATCCAAATAAAATAACTCACAACTATACATACTCACAATTATATACATAAAAACACTGCGCCACACTTAATATTCATTTTGAAATAATTATGAATACTATAAAAAATGCATTGAATTACATTTAAAAACCGTTAAAAACGAGAATAAAACTTAATTCCTTCACAAAAATATCAACAAGGCGCTATGCTATACTTTATAAACAAGCAGTATCAAATGGAGGGGATAGATAATGCATGTTACATATTCATATCTACTATCATTACTAGTATGCAATTTCATGCTATGCCAAGAAACTGAGCAGAAAAACATCCCTTTTGAACTGCCACCTGAAATCGAGATCGAAAAAGAACGTTTTGAAAAACGGACTCTTGAGCAAGCAATGCATATCACAAACTCACAAGAACCGTGCAAATGCCTGAAATACACAGGCAAAGAATTTGTTTCCTGCATGGATTACGCCACTAAAGAAGAAGTACGACAAACATTTGCAAAAATGAGCTTATATGCTCGCATAAAATATTTAGAAAAAATGGATCTGCTTGAATACCGAAGATTTTTAGCTGCTTTTGAAAATGAAGATCAATGGAAAGAAACGATTTATGCATTACCCGAACATGAACAAAGCCATCTACCACAAACATTAAGAGAACAGTTAATTATTATTCGCGACACATGGGCTGAATGTTCGGAACAAAAATTTGGCAAATATGAACAAGTTGAAAAAGATCCGGAGACAAAAGATCTTGCTGCTTGGCGCAATAAAACACTCAATGGATTTGAAAAGCAGACTCCTTTTACCTCAGATTTTCTCAAATGGCTACATGCTCGTTTTTTTGAAAAAAAAGTTGCTTTATTTAACAAAAATGAACAACAAAAATAATAGATAATGGAGATTAGTATGAATAGATGTTGGTTGCTACTTTTTACACTGCCATTATGTGCAGATCAACCGATTGAGCAAATAGCACACAAACAACCTATCACCGTTCAGCAAATCATATTTCAAACAATTGTCGACCAAAAAACCGAAATCCAAACTGACCTGAAAGAACTTTTTGGCAAAAAACTGGTGGCCTATCTGAACAACCTTGATAACCAAACATTCAAACAAGTATTTGCAAAGCTGCATTGCCGTGCAAAATTAATGTACCTTCTTGAAGTGAAGATACCTGATTATGAGCGCTTCATACAACGTTACACTGATGATGAGTGGGAACATTTTTGGTGTTCATTAACCAGCGAAGAGCAAAAACGCATTCCTAAAACACGTGAAGAACAACTGTTGTTTGTGCGAGATGCTTATGGGGCATATCAAGAACATTTAGCCAATGAATCATGGCTCAGTCTCCCTGAAAAAAAAGCGCCTCACTCATGTGATCTACAAAAATTCAAAACATTATATCATAAAGATCCAAATGATTCTCATACAAAGGATAAATGGAAAAACAGGATATATTATCGCAAAAACTTTATGCAAGGATATCTGCTACGTAAAAAATTAGAATTATTCAACATGCCATAATAAAGGATAAAAATGTATAAAAGCAATGCTCTTTTTCTGTGTATAATCTTACAAGTTTTTTATATCCATGCTGAACCTAAATTGGTTCATCGTGAAGAGTTTCAAACAGTAAAAATGAGTGATGACGATGATCAAAAAATCATAGTGAAATACAATATTAGCCAACAATGCAATATTGAAAACAATCAATCAAATCAAGTCACCACACCAATAGTTGAAAAAAACAATATTGAGCATGAAACGACGACAACATCCGGCATATTTTCACAACTTTCATATAAACATATTTTGGGACCTTTAGGTTTGAGTGCACTTGGATGCGTGGGATATGCGTTATATTACGCAAAAACGAAATTCAATCTGTATAGTTTGAGTAAAGCATGCGTTGAAAATGCTTTGTGGTCAGTATGGAAAAACAAAACTAATGGCAATCTACCACATGAACATCAAGATACCGATTTAATGATGGATATTTTACAAACGTATAATACCGACCGTTATGCAATTGCAATTTCACATTTTCTGCAAGATGTTGAACGGGAAATGGATATTCTAAAGCAGTATATCCGCGAAGCCGAATCGGCACAATCAGGGGCACTCAAATTTGTATTCGATGATTTTACCTATGAAATTTTGGAAGCAAAAGCACGCATTTCAAATTTATCTGATTTAAGAAAATTGGTACTTGGATGGTTAAAAAATAAATCCCATAAAGTTTAACGATGCCGTGTAACACCCACTCGTTTACATTCATTATAAACAGGGCATTGTGAGCATAATGGTGAAATTGGTAAACAAATATTTTGTCCCCAAACAACCAGCAAACGGCTGTATTTATTCCAGTATGATTCAGGCAACAGCTCTTCGAGTGCAATTTGTGTTTCTTCAGGGGTCTTTGTTTTGATGAGTCCTAAGCGATTAGAAATACGATGAACGTGAATATCGACGATTAAAGCAGGTTTGCCAAATGCGGTAGCTAATACTAAATTAGCTGTTTTTGGGCCAACACCTTTAATTGATATTAAATCTTGGTATGTATGAGGGACAATACCATTAAAACGATCAATAATATCTTGTGTTACTTCTTTAATCTGTTTTGCTTTACTACGGAAATAACCTACAGAATAGATTATTTTTTCTATTTGCCTTAAAGGCAATTTGATTATTTGATCAGGCGTTTTGCCATGTTTGAACAATTCAATCGAAACGGGCAATGAAGCTGTATCTTTTGCCCGAAGGCTCAAGAGACAGCTTACAAGAACCAAATAAGGATTACGCCCATATTTTTTGACAATAGTGACACTTGCAGGTTCAGGCATTTTTTTTGTTGCCTGTTCTAGAATCTTAATAATCCTAACTGCACGTTTTCTCTTAGCATCGATTGACAAGTTGAATTCCTTGACTCAAAGCTACTCTTCTTTTTGTTTTAAAATAAATTCTATGTTAAACTCTTAACAATAGAATCATCAAAATCATCCACCTGCTGGCGGTAATGATGAGCCTACAAATTGTACTATTGCTAATATAGTAACAAAAAAATGTAAATTTACTTTTAAACTTATATTTTTAAGCATATCAAACTCCTGTATTATGAGAAACCCACAACAAAATAATATGCTTACAGTATAATACTGGTAGAAAATAAGATCAATAGAAATCGAAACAAAGGATCCAATGTTCTTACTACTTGAAGCTGTTTTAGGTTCTTATCCCTTTTTAATGGCCGCAACAACAGTTTCGTTCATTTTAAAAGCCTATATACTCAGCACTCTTATATTGCGAAAATCAGAATCCCGCAATGCACAGCTCCCAAAGATATTATTAGTTCTTGTGCTTATTTCAGCAATGGTAGTTGATTCTGCATGGTTTTTGACGCTTGCTAAGTATTTATTCTCTGTCGATATCAGTTATAGAATTAGAATTTTTTGGACTAGAATTGCCTGGGCATTTTCTGTCATTCAATATCAATCTCTGGCCTTATTCTTAGAAACCCTTGTAAGGTCTAAAAAAAAATTAAACCTCAGACAACTAATTATTCTTTGTATTAGTACTACATTTTGCTTACTATTTCTAGGCTTATCTATCTTCCATTTTAATTGTTTCCAACCAAGCGATCGCTCTTTATTTGAGTGTAAATTACAGCAAATATTCACATTATATCTCTTTTTCCCACTCATGGCAGCTCCACTATTTATAGCTATAAAAAAACTCCGAACTTCCACCATACCTAAAATATTAAAAAGCCAACTTAAACTTATTATTCAAACTCTTATATTCCCACATTTGATTTCAGATTTTATTCAGTTTTATCCTTTTGGATTTTTCCCGGCATATATTACTAGTAATTATGCTGCAGTAAGTATTTCAACAATAACACTTACTTTTGCTATGTATTATTGTATAAAAAAAATCATAGGTCTTAGATTTCTCAATTTTCACAACCATGTAGAAACAAAAACGCGATATAACTTTGTAGAAGGGTTCAAAGAAGTTCTCAAACAACTTAGCCATGCAACCACCTATAAAGAACTGCAACATTTTACACAGATGTCATTCAAAGAGATGTTCCAAATCCCTATATCACGAACAAGATTATATATTCGATCAATTAAAAAACCGATTTTTGAACAACATGAAACATCTCATACTGAACATATCACAGAGAATTTTCTTGTTTTGCAACCTGATATACTCACCAGCTATATTCAAAAAAATCAGATTCTTATTTACGATGAGATTGCATTCAGTAATTTTTATGAAAAATCCGAAAAAACTGAAAAAATTCTCAAATTCCTTGATGCACTCAATGCCGATATGTTTATTCCTATTGCAACACAAGAAAAAATTATTGGATACATTGTCATTGATCGCTTTGCACGTCCACAAGAATTTTATAGTAATGTGGAACATAACGAGATTGCAGTATTTGCAAACTATTTAGCAAACATTATCAATCTATTGCAAACACGTAACATCGAGCATTTAATTCAACGAGAAAAAGAGTTACAAGAAGAACTCTATAATAAACACCAGGAAATCAATCAATACAAAGAAAGTATTCGTTCATTCTTGCGTAATAGCAAGCAAGGTGATACCGGCATTATTTTTTATAAAAACCGTCGCTTTACTTATGGAAATCAAATCGCAAAAGAACTTCTTGATCTGAACCTTAATCAACAAGAAGGCCATCCTGTAACACAAAAACTGAAAAATCTTGCTCGCAAAGTACAAGAATATAAAACACCTCAAAGTTGTTTTGTAAAAGACAAACATGGCCAAAGATTGGTCCTTTCAGCAGTCCCACATTTAGAACAAAACAATGTTATTATTGTACTCTATTATCCTGAAATATCTGACTTGGTAAAAAAACAGATCGAATCACTCCGTGATCCATCAAAATGGGACTATTTATTGTACTTAGAAACAACTGCATCGGGTAAAATGATCAATCAACTGATACCAAGCACCGGCGAGCATATGCTCAATTTCAAGATTTCATTACTGCAGGCAGCATTAAGCAAAAAAGCGACATTACTTGAAATGCCCAAAGAAGATCTCCTTCCTACCGTTCGTTTATTGCATCATATAAGTTTACGCGAAACATTACACACCATTAAACTTACTCAACCTTGTACAAATAATGACATCGCAACCAAACTGTTCGGTATTAATCCTATTTTTGGCATACAATCTGAAGCTCCATTGCTCGAAAAGCTAGATAAAAACGGTACAATATTTATCGAAAACATTCACTATCTTGATCCTGAATCTCAGGAATATCTTGCTGAATATCTTACCTATGGTTTTTTCCGCATGTTCAAGAGCGAACAAAAAATGGCGAGCAATGTGCGCATTATATGCTCAACTAACCAAAAATTAAGTTTATTAGTACAGGAAGGTACATTTAGCCAACGCTTATTCAGGCAACTGAAAAAACATACCTTAAGTATGCCATCATTACTTTCAGTCCCTGATGAAGAAATTCACGAATTGGCTGAAGGATATACAGAACAAGCATTAAAAGCTGATGACTTTAAAAATCTTTTAGAATTAACCGACAAAGAAAAAACTAGAATTTCAGGAACACGTCCGATTAGCTTGCAAGAGTTCAAAAGTAAAATACAACAGATGCTCCAAAATAAATCTAAAAAGAACTGCATTTATAGTGAAACACAATTTGATCCCGCTTTTGAAATCACTGATCCTGAATTAATAGAAGTTGCGCGTTTAGGAAAAAACGCATTACGTGACGAAACGGCTATGAGATTGTTATGGCGTAAGTTTAAAAGTCAAAGTCAAATTGCATCTTTTCTGGGCGTCAATCGCTCATCGGTTAACCGCAGATGTAAACAGTACAATTTAGAATAACTTTTTTATACAATTCCAATCAGAACTCACTATACAAAAACAACTTAGAATATTAAAAAAAAGAAATAAAAAAATTAAGCATAATCATAGACTTAGCGCACTCCAATTAAAAAGAAAAAGGCGACCTGGCAAAATAAAGATATTTTTTCAAGCCACCTTTTTATATCTTTTTAATCTTTAGGTGGCCATCTAAGAAAAAAGCTTTTAACCACAAACAAAAAATTCCTTTTAAAAAACACAATCTTCCCCCTCGTGCAAAAAGGTATTAACATATTTTCTTTTTAATGTTACTACTAACATAACGTGAAAAAGTATAATGATGTAACTTAAGAAGATCAATACCTAATGTTAAATTTAAATGCAATGCTCTATAGTACAGAATTATTATTTGCTGTCATAGTGGTATCTTTTGTAATAAAAGTATATTTATTACAATTGCTTATCCCTTCCGGTTTTAAACGGTTAACCATTAAACATCCATGGATGTTCTTACTCGGCACCTTGATTGGAACCTTATTTGGTGACTTTGCCTGGATTGTTAAACTGTTGCGAGAAATGCAGATAGTTGACTTCTCCTATACAACATTAGTTTTTTTTATTCGTCTGTCCTGGGCATTTCTCATTTTACAATATCAATCACTTTCACTTTTTCTAGAATGTCTTATCGTCAAACGTTTTTCTTTTAATCTTCGGCATAAAATTTTTTCAAGTATCAGCGTTATGATGTCATGTTACTTTTGTGGACTTGCTTTATCCAACTCCGGACTCATACATGAAGAAAATCGCAGCATCGCAATGAGCGCATCACTCTGGACCCTAGAAAGCTCTCCTGAAGCATGCATGATGAATTTAATCATCTACTATTCTTTATTTCTACTCATTATTCCAAGCATCATTATCACGTTTTTTAAAATTCAAAAAACTTACTTACCGGTAATTGTTAAACATCAATTATCTATTTTACTTAAATTTTTAATCAGCTCATATCTTTTTGTTGAAATATTACAAGCGACAAGTTTTCTGTTTTCATCATCTATTATGTATATTTATCCCACCGTGAGCATTTCTACTTTAATTTTATCCTATGCAATTTACTATAGTGTAAAAAAAGTATTGGGCATCAGATTTTTGAATGTTAATAACCACGTACAATCAAAACCGAATATTGATTTAATTCACAACTTTAAAAACGTGTTGGAACAGCTCAGTCATGTCACCAGCATTCAAGAAGTATGCCAAATTTCTCAAACTTTTTTCAAAGAAACATTCGACATTCCACTTCGCAAAGCACAACTATATGTCCGCACTCATGAAACAACCGATCCTACACAAGAAAAAAATAAAACGACTATTGAATCACTTGTTGAAAATTTTTTAAATAAGCAAAACAGTACAATCCGTAGGCACATGCAAGAAAGTAAAATTCTCATTTATGATGAACTTGATTTTACCAATTTTTATCAAGACAATGTAACCACACAAACATTACTCACTTTTTTGCAAAACCTTGATGCCGACATTTTTTTACCTATTTATGAGAAAAAAAATATCATTGCCTATATCGTTATTGATCGCCATCCAAGAAAAAAAGAACTGTATGGAAATATTGAACGTGACGAAATGATTGTATTTGCAAGTTACTTGTGTAACATCATTAACTTACTACAAACTCGTAACTTAAAATCACTCATTCAACAAGAAAAAGAGCTCAACGATGAACTATATCATTTACGCCAAGAGATTATACAATATAAAGAAAGCGTCCGTTCTTTCATATTTAATCATCAAAAACATATCGGTATTATTTTTTATAAACATCGACGTTTCTCTTTTGGTAACCAAGCTGCAAAAGAACTGATTGGTGTAAACCTAAACACGCAAAATGGTCACCCTTTAACAAAGGTATGTAAACAAATAGTACAACAAGTAACAGAATATAAAACTGCACAAACCGTCTTAACTACCGATGAAAAAGGTGACAATTTGGTACTTTCTGCTGTGCCTAACTTAGAACAAAACAATATTATCATGTTGGTACATTATCCTGAGATGAGCGACATGGTCACCAAAGATATAAACTTGCTTCAAGACCCTACAAAATGGGACTATTTATTATATTTACAAGCAACCAAATCGGGACAATTAATAAATCAACTCGTTCCCGGAACCGGCGAAACATTACTCAATTTCAAAATAAATCTGCTGCAAACAGCACTGAGTAAAAAAGCTACCTTACTCATGTTGCCCGATGAAGATCTTTTGCCTACAGTAGAATTGCTCCATCATTTAAGCTCACGTGAATCACTACATATACTTAATCTGGAAAAAACATGTACCGATCATACAGTTTCTATAGAACTGTTTGGTATAAATCCGGTTTTTGGTATGCAAAATCAATCAACACCAATCATGAAAAAATTAGGACAAAATGGTACAATATTTATAAAAAACATTCATTTTCTTGATTTGGAAACACAAGAATATCTAGCAGAATTAATTAAATATGGCCATTACCGCGTTTACAAAAGTGAACAACGTATTACAAGTAATGTGCGCATAATTTGTTCCACTGATCAAAATTTAATGAGCCTAATGCAAGAAGGCATTTTTTCACGTAACTTGTTTCATTTACTCAACAAAATGACATTACATATGTCATCACTCGAAACATTATCTAAAAAAGAACTTGATAGTTTGGCCGATGGTCTGACTGAACAAGCAATTAAAACAGCAGATTTTAAAAACATGTTGGAACTGTCAGAAAAAGAAAAAATGAAATTAGCCTACAATCGCCCTACCAGCCTACAAGACATGCGCATTCAAATTGAAAAACTACTAGTTAAAAAATCTAAAAAGAATCATATTTTCCAAGAAACACATTTTGATCCGGCATATCACATTACCGATCCTGAATTAACCGAAGCTGCCCGCTTGGGCAAACATGCATTGCGTGATCAACAAATTATGAGTTTATTATGGAGCAAATTTTATAATCAAAATAAAATTGCAGCCTTTCTTGGTGTTAATCGCTCGTCAGTTAATCGACGTTGTAAGCAATTTAATTTGGAATAATTTTATCGACAGATAAATATTGTACAGGTAAATCAAGTACATTCTGCTATTCATACAATAAAAAGAACATTGCATTTTATGCGTATTCAGGCATAGTATAAAACAAAAAGAAAAAAAGTAAGAGTAAGGTAAGCAATGAAGATTGAACAGTTCAAAGAACATGTACGAGAATTTATAACCTATCTTGAAGTAGAACGTAATTTATCGGACAATACTCTACGCGCCTATAGTAGTGATCTAAAACAGTTTTTACATTTTTGGCAAGAATTACCAAAAGATGAACAAACGGTACTGGGCATTCGACTCGTAATTGAACGGTATTTAGTACATCTATTTTATAAAAAAATTGATAAACCATCGATAGCACGTAAATTTTCCTGCTTTAAATCACTTGAACGCTTTTTGCACACCTTAGGTATCGAACTCAATTTAAAACTTACACGACCCCGTTTAGATAAAAAACTACCGATATATTTAAGTGTTGACGAAGTATTTCATCTCCTTGATAAAGTTGACGATACCGATTTGCCCTCAAAATTTCCTTTACGTGATAAAACTATTTTTGAACTGTTATATGCAACAGGCATTCGTTGTTCTGAACTGATCGGCATAACTTTTGCCGATGTTAACATGGATGAAAAAACAATTCGTATTTTTGGGAAAGGAAGACGAGAACGTGTCGTACTCTTTGGTCAAAAAGCAAAAGATCGCATCATTTCTTATATCACCAACGAACGAATGCCAGGAAAAAGTCAACGCGATTATCTTTTTGTTAATTATCGTGGAGGACAATTAACAAGCCGCTCTATCCAGCGCATTTTTGAGATGTTCCGTAAATTTTTACAACTTGAACGTCATATCACGCCGCACAAAATTCGTCATTCATTTGCAACTCACCTGCTCAATATGGGCGCAGATTTACGCGTGGTGCAAGAGCTTCTTGGACACAAAACACTTTCAAGCACTGAAAAGTACACTCATGTTTCACTGCAAGATTTAACCCGTATGTGTGATGAAAAACATCCCATGCGATCTAATAAAACAACCGAAAAAAAATAATTTTTTTCGATCCATATAATACAAGACATCAATTGAGTAAATCAAATTGCTCCATAATAATGTTGCGATTCTTCACACCCAATGCACGCAATTGTTTTGCAAATGCAAACATCATAGCAGATGGTCCACAAATAAAAAAGTTTTTGTTTGTTAGCCCTCCCGGTAACTCTTTTAGCTCTTCCATGCGCAAGAAACCACGACTTGTTGTACAATGAGTGATAAGCTTAATATTTGGATTTTTTTCAGCATACCCTTCAATCTCTGTATCAAAATCTGCACGTGATGCTTCTTTAACACAATAATATATATATGTTTTTCGATCTGTTGGATTTAAAGCTTCATAACCGCACATACTTAAAAATGGCGTAATACCTATACCTCCTGCTATAAATACAGCATCTCGCTTTGTGTCAAATACATATTTTTCATAAAATTTTCCATAGGGACCCCAAACAGTCGCTTGATCTCCCACATGTAGGTAAGATATTTCTTTGGTATAATCCCCTAACTCTTTAATTGAAAACCGTATAAAATCTTGTGACGGATGTGATGAAAAAGAATAGGGATGCAACTCTTTACCCAATAAATCATTGTCAAATGAAACATAAGCGAACTGCCCGGGAAAGTAGGAAATCTTTTTTGCCGGTTCAAGATAAATATTCCAGGTTTTACGCATTCGTTCAATTTTTGTAACTCTACAGATATGTTTTGGCCCAATATAAAAATACAAAAAACGAATATATATATATGACAAAAACGCTATCCCCATAAAAGTATAAACCCATATGCTCAACAACAAAGAGCTATTTATATGTCTATTGAGTAAAAAAATATGCAAAAAGCTAAGCGCCAAAACAATAATAAAGAGTTCATGTGATCGCTTCCAAATGTGATATGGAATGCGTATTGACAACGTCAAGGTCATCAAAATAATAAAAAGAAAAAAAGCACAAACACCTGCAAATGTCCCCCATCCGGAGGCTGGAGAAAAAAGAGTAACAATTTCTTGCCAATAGGGTAGTTTACGCATAACTTGAAAAATAACATGAGCATTAATTAAACAAAAAGCTGTTATACCTACATACTTATGTAAGTGATACATATGCTCAAGACCTCCAAGCATATATTCAAGTAACCGAGCACGGGTTGCCAAAATAAATGTCCAACACATAGCGATTATACCGGGCAAAACGGTTAATTTTGAAAAAAATAAAAATGGATCATCCCATATAAATGTATAGTCGTTTAGAGTTGCTAACCAAAGTACTGCAGTACATATAAGCGAACCAAAAAAAACAACATAACTCGTAATTCTTCTTTTTCTTGCACTTTCTATAGGTATTATAGATTCCACCATAACCGATTGCATTCGCTAGCTCCTTCAACTATTTCTCTTTACACATATTGAACATTTTTTATCGATCTATAGCATAACCTACCCCATTACTCTCAAGAAAGTATTTATTATGCTAAAGTAATCATCATAAACTATTACATACTAATTAAAAACTATACCTTTATGAATATGAAAAATGAAAATTACTTAAACACTATAAGAATACTCAGCATACTATGCACCACTATTATCATCGCACGCTTAGGATATTTACAAATATACCTTGGCCATCAATATGGCACACAAAGTATAAAAAATTATGTTCGCTATGAACAAATAAACTCTGCACGAGGTGAAATTTTAGATTGCAATGGCAACAAACTGGTTACCAATAAACCAATCATCAATCTGTACTGGCATGGAACCGGAAATCGAAGATTGACCGAACAACAACAAAACCTCATAACGCAATTATCACGTCGATGCCACACATTTATATGCAATCAAGAAATCATACAAAAAATTACTCTTGCTGAAAAAAGAAATGAACAACTACTACTCATGCCCAACATAAGCTTTGAACTGCTCAGTAGAATTGAAGAATTTTTTGCCGATGAAATTAACATTACAATAAAACATGATTTTAAAAGATTTTATCCTCATGCAGATCTTGCAAGTCATATTATTGGTTATTTAAGTAATGCGCAGATTGAAGCAATGGGCAAAATGGGGCTTGAAAAAAAATTTCAAGAAATATTGCAAGGCACTGATGGCACTGTTATTAAAACAATAAACTCATATGGCAAAAGAATAAATATGCACGAATTACACAAATCAACTGTCGGCAAAAATGTTCAAGTCACCTTAGATCTTGCAATACAACAACTGGTCGAACAGGTTTTTGATGCACAATATATCGGCACCTTCATCATCATGGACCCACAAACCGGTGCAATTAAAGCATTATGTTCTCGACCAAATTTTGACCCAACACTTTTCTTGGATCCATTACATCCGGAAAAATGGCGGTCAATGCAAAAAAATAATCCTTTTTTAAATCGTGCAATACAATGTGCATATCCTCCCGGTTCATTATTTAAATTAATAACCATAAGTGCGGCATTACAAAATGATTTAATACATCCTGAAGACAGTTTCACCTGCAAAGGATTTACCACTTTTGGTAAACGACGTTATTCGTGCAATCAAAAACAAGGCCATGGTACTTTAACAATAAAACAGGCCGTTGCATTATCATGCAATCCATTATTTTATGAATTGGGTAAAAAACTTTCAATAGATACACTTGCCGATTATGCTCAACGTTTTGGATTAGGCACAAAAACCGGCATCATATTTCCCGAAAACAATGGTTTAATTCCTACCGCTGCTTGGAAACAAGAAGTATATGGCGAACGATGGTGGCCGGGAGAGACATTGTCTGCAGCTATTGGCCAAAGTTATTTACTCACAACACCAATGCAAATTGCACGCATGATAGGCAGCATATTTACCGGCTTTTTAGTCAAACCTCGTATTTTATTTGATGAACCAATTGAAACAACAACACTTGAAATTAATCCTGAAACTACCGCCTTTTTACAAGATTCAATGCGTTCTGTGGTAACTGAAGGCACCGGACATCGAGTGAATAAAATAAAAGATATCACCATTCATGCAAAAACAAGTACCGCACAAATGAGTGACATGAAAAAACGTACTTTAGGAAAAAAATATCTAGAACATGGTTGGGTTGTTGCTCATTTCAAATACAAAGATTATGAGCCATTAGTTATAGTAGCAATGGTTGAACATGCCGGATCATCCCGTGTGCCAATGATTATTGCAAAAAACTTCTTGCTTGGATATCGTGATTTACAAGTATAAAAACATAACACATATATACTCTCACTATCATTATTTGCTAAATTAAATAAGCATGAAAAACAGAATGCGCAACCGCACATTATAATCTATTTAATAAAGGGACGCTGAGATGAAAAAAGTAGCACTAGTTATTTTATCTATGATAGCAATGAATAACAATGCAACACGCGACCACTACTACTTTAATAATCATTGTTGCCATTACGACACCTATTGCACATATAAACCAATTCCAGAAGCATTAGAATTCCGAAATCCAAAAAAATCGGCTCACAGCAAAACACTCATTTTAGCATCACTGTACGGCGCATTAAGTGGTTATTTGTGCCGTAAATTTGAAAAAGAAATTTTACAGGACATAGGACTGTTTCGCATCGTTAACCTCATCGTCTGGGGTAACGTACAACAAAGCTTGTTACAAGCATTTATGGATGATCTAAAAGAACAAAATGTGGGACACAGCGCAGAAACCACTAAATATAGCGCTTGGCTTATAAGTTGGATAACTTATTTAATAGCATAAAAAATTCACGAGTTCTTCAATATAAAGAATTCGTGAATTTAATTTTTTTACCCTTCGATATACTTCGACAAGCTCAGCACAGGCCTTGCAAAGCAACACTCAGGGTGAAGCGATATTACGCTGTACGCTCAAGCTGTGCAACACGTTTTGCCAAACGGCTTACTTTACGGCGAGCGGTATTTTTATGAATTACGCCTTTGCCTTTTGCACGAGAAAGTTGTGCTTCAGCATCGCGTAATAAAGTTTTTGCTTTAGCTACATCACTGCCATCTTTTATAGCTGCAACAACTTTTTTCACTGCAGTTTTTAGCGCAGTTTTACGTGTAAGATTTTTTTGACGTTTTTTAATCGTCTGCTTTGCACGTTTTTTTGCAGATTTAATATTTGCCATTGAATCAAGACCCTATGTAATTAAACAACTTTTTGCACTTTTTTAGCTTTTACGCATTTAGTGCAAACTTTATCATTATAGACTTTACCTGAGTTGTTAGCAGTTTTAGTAAAACGCATTTTATGAACATTTGGGAATACCCAACGTTTTGTTCTATTTTTTGCGTGACTGACTAAATTTGCCACTTGTGGACGTTTTCCACACATTGCGCATATCCGTGCCATTGCCGAATTTCCTTTCATCCCGTTATTATATCGAAGTTTATAGTAATTATAAGTATACGAAATTTTCTATTTTTTTCAAATTGGACCGTTTTTTAATAATGCCACCAATTCAGCATGTACCGCCACACTGCCGGCCAAGTATGAATTATAGTCATAATCCACCTCTTTCCCTTCAAAATCGGTCACTAATCCGCCTGATTCAGTAACAAGGAGCATCCCTGCTGCAATGTCCCACCAACCCAAACGGGGAAAGAATATGCCATCCAAACCGCCACGCGCCAAATATGCCTGATCAAGGGCAGCAGAGCCAAAGTGACGAAAAGCATAGCAACTTTTAGCTATTTCAGGTATTTTTCTTAATATTTTTTTAAATCCCTCATTACGCGTATAAGGTAATCCTATAATAACCATAGTATTGCGCATAGAACGCCCATCATGCATTGAAAGCTTTTTATCACCTAAAAATGCTCCCGCACCTTTAATAGCATAAAAGAAATCATTTGCTATAGGATTAAAAACTGCACCCCAAATAGACTTATATTTATAGGTCAAAGCAACTGAAATACCAAAATAAGGTAGTCCATGCACATAATTGGTGGTTCCATCCAATGGATCTATCACCCAATGATATGCAGCTTCTCCTTCAGATTTCCCCGATTCCTCAGCAAAAAAACCTGCTTCATCAAAAATCTTATGCAAACCTTCTTTGAGTAACTCTTCACTTTCAATATCTGCATTACACACATAACTTTGATCAGCCTTACGACGTACATCAAGTTTATCTGAACGGAATAATGATAACTGCAAATCACCTGCTTTACGCATAAGTGGTTCAACTTGTGCCCGCAATGATTGCAAATCTACTTTATATTCCACATGCATCCTTTTTTAAGTTAAGCCAATTTATGTGAAGTACGTGGCGTAACACCAAGCAGTTCATACACTTCTTGCGCTTCCAATGTTTCTTTTTCTAGTAACGCTTGTGCAAGTTTTTCAAGTTTACCACGATTCTTAATAAGTGTATCTTTTACTTGCGCTAAACATTCTTGTGAAATCTTTTTAACTGCATCGTCAATACGTTCAGCAGTTTTTTGTGAAATAGGAAAACTACGCTCATCATAAATAACCGGACCTAATTCATCTGTCATGCCATAATAGCGCACCATTTTTTGCGCAGCTTCAGTTGCTTGTTGAAAATCGCCATGTGCTCCGGTTGACTGTTTTTCGAACACCAACTCTTCTGCAGCACGACCACCCATGCAAACCTTAATATGTGCAATCATCTGCTCTTTAGTTTGTTTCAACTGATCACCTTCAGGTAATCCCCAAGTCAAACCAAGAGCTCCTCCACGAGCCAAAATAGTGACTTTATGAAGTGGCATTGAAAATTCAGGCTGCAACACATGCATTAAAGCATGCCCCGCTTCATGATAGGCGGTAACAGCAAGATCTTCTTTATTTTTAGTTTGATCTTTCCACTTTTTACCGGCAATAATTTTATCACGTGCTTCTTCAAAATCTTCCATGAATATAGCATCTTTTTCCGGATGTTTTGTTGCTAACAATGCAGCTTCATTAATTAGATGAGCAAGTTGTGCACCGGAAAAATCCGGAGTCCCTCGAGCAATACGTTCAAGATCAACTGATTCATCCAAGTGAAAATCTTTTGCATGTAATTGCAAAATTTTCAAACGATCTGCAACGCGAGGATTTGGCACCTGAACTTGACGATCAAATCTACCCGGACGCAATAATGCTTTATCAAGAATATCTGCACGGTTTGTCGCAGCAATAATGATTATCGGATCCTCTTTTGAATCAAAACCATCCATTTCAGTCAATAATTGATTTAATGTTTGATTATGCTCTTGTCCGCCGCCTGAATCACTATTAATTCTTTTTGCTCCAACTGCATCAATTTCATCAATAAAGATAATACTCGGTTTATGCTTACGTGCTTGTGCAAACATATCACGAACACGAGCTGCACCAACACCAACATATTTTTGTACAAATTCTGAACCGCTAATACTAAAAAATGGGCAATTTGCTTCACCTGCAACAGCACGAGCCAATAAAGTTTTACCATTTCCCGGAGGGCCTACAAGAAGCACACCTTTACTTATACGTGCGCCAAGGCGGCCAAATTTCTTTGGATCTTTTAAATGATCAACAATATCTTTAAGCTCTTCTTTTGCATTTTCCATTCCTGCAACTGAAGCGAACGTTGTTTTTATTTGTGACGGTTTATGCATCCGTGCCAAACTGTTATCAGCAGCTAATGGATTTTGTTGAGGGTTTACTGCCTCTTGAGAATTTACAATTGTTTTTTGCGCTTTTTTCAGATCTTCTGTTGTGATAGTCAATTGATTTAAGCGTGCAGCTTCAACTGCAGCTTTATTAATTAAATCGGCTAATTCTGCTCCACTAAATCCTGCAGTATCGGCAGCAAATGACTTTAAATCAACATCGGGTGCTAATTTTACTTTGCGAGCATGAATATGCAGAATATCTTCACGAGCTTGCTCATCTGGATAGGGAACATCAATACGACAATCAAATCTACCCGGACGCAATAATGCTTTATCAAGAACTTCCGGCATATTGGTTGCAGCAAGAACAATGATATTACTACCATCTGAACCAAAACCATCCATTTCTGTTAATAATTGATTTAATGTTTGCTCTCGTTCATCGTGGCCACCACCCATACCGGTGCCACGCGCACGACCGATAGCATCAATTTCATCAATAAATATAATACACGGGGAATGTTTACGTGCTTGTGCAAATAGATCACGAACACGAGCTGCGCCAACACCAACAAACACTTCAATAAAGTCTGAACCGGTAATTGAAAAGAAAGGAACATTCGCCTCACCTGCCACTGCTCTTGCCAGTAATGTTTTACCATTTCCCGGTTCACCTACAAGCAATACACCGCGAGAGATTTTAGCCCCTAAATGCCGAAACTTTTCAGGATTCTTTAAATAATCAATAATATTTTGCAATTCTTCTTTTGCATCAGTTGCGCCTGCAACATCACTAAATTTCTGCTTTATAGTTGAAGGTAAAAACATTTTTGCACGACTTTTACCCATACTAAAAATTCCACCTGGGCCACCACTCCCTGAACCTGAGCCACCACGTGATTGTTTCAAAAAATACCAAGCAACTAACAAGGCAAGAATAATAGAGAACATAGGCAAAAAATGCCACAGTGAAAGATCTGTTGAAGGCGGCACAAAGGCAACATCAATATCTGATTGCTCAGAGAATGACTTCCAATCATACCGCTCCGGAATACGTACTGCAAAATGAGAACCATCTTTTTTAATGCCCTCAGCTTCAGCACCACTGACATATAATTTTTTGATAATGCCTTCTTGGGCATCTTTTTGAAATTGAGTATAACTTATTTTTTCAACATGACTGGTATATTCAGTCAATTTACTCAATAATGATACACATGCGACAATAATAACGGTTGCAATAAGCAGATTTTTATATCCACTAAACTGCATTTTATTTTTTTTATTAAATTTCTTCATAATATCCTATGTTTATTTAACTGTTTTACTCTGATTATTGGATATATGCTCCCGACTAGAAAAGCACGCCCCTAAAACTATTCTATTAGAATTATACTCTTTCCTAATAGATTTGTCATCATTTTGTCATTTAGTATAGGCAAAAGCAGGGTTTCTGTCTATGCATCATATAACTGGATACTGAACATATCGAGGGGACCAAACAGGATAACTGATTTTCGCCCCTTTTTTACTTAAATAATATATCTTACGCGTTGGTATATTCATCATGCATAAACAACTTGTATTGGCTATTTCGTGCACAAAAACAAGATAGTTGCCACATGGAGACCATGAAACACCCTGTTTTGCAGCATTATCAAAAGTAAGCTGCTGATGTTTTTTGGCAACAGTATCATATATACATATCTGCATCACCCCTTTAATTGAACGACAATAAGCCAGTTTTTTGTTTTGAGGACAATAACATGGAGATTCACTTGAAGCTGTATTGGCGATACGATCCAACCGATTTAATTTCATATCATAGGTAAATATTGAAGGACGCTTCAGATTGCAATCGGAACAAAAATAGATAATATCACCACTTTCATTCAATGTCGGACAAAAATTATTACCACTGTTTTTAGTTAACTGTTTTACTTTACCCTGTTGGATATAAAACAGTTGTGGATTGCCCTTTCCTTGTGATGCACAAAAAACCGCTTTTGTGCCATCTTGAGAAAATGCCGGCAACATGTTCACACCATCAAAGTTACAGGCAATATGCCGTCTTTTTTTCATATCAACGTACATCATACAAACATTCTTATCGGTGAACTCTGAATAAAAAAGTAATGGTCTGCGCAAATCTGCATTCCAGCGTGGTGCAATATTGACCGTTGGCGTATCGACTAAAACTTGTTCATACATACCATCATAATCGGCAATGCAAATATGCTTTAATGTGCGCTCCTTTGGCCCTTTAACCTCTTTGCAATAAGCAATGCGCGTTGAAAAAAAACCGGGAGATCCGGTCAATTCCTGCCACAATATATCAGCGACTATGTGTGCATAGGCTCTTTGATGCTCTCTTTTTTTTATTTCACCCTGATTGATCACTTTTTTTTGCGTTACATCAAAAAGTTTCCACGTAAGTAGATCCTCTTTAGGTTCAATGACAATAATAATGGGATACTGTTTTTGCCATTTACTATAAACAACCTTATCTGCATAATGAACATCAACGCTGAACTGCTGCGTAAAACTGAGATTTTTTTTAATTACATCAAACAGCTCCTGTGCTTGCTGATCATGTTGCGCAACACCTATTGCTAATAACAATATTGGTAATGCTACATGCTTGACCGCGCGCGCATTAACATTAACAGCACAGATATTGCTCGAATATATGAACAAACAAAATAACAAGTCTATATATTTCATATCCAACCTACTGTTTGAAGGTAATAGTTATTTTTTTGCCCCAACATGCTCGTGGAAAATCCATTGCATACACGGCACTACGTGCATGAATATCAAATACCAATATCTGTGAACTTTCAATCACATCGATATCAGCAACTTCACCTTTATAGTTAAGCTCAATTGCTAAAGTGACCTGTGCATCATCTGCAAATCCTGCCGGCGGTTGCCAATGTGTCTGTACTTGTTGCGCAATAGCGCGCTGAACATGCATAGTCTGCAGCTGTCTTGTACCTATTTGTTGTGGCTGAGGTTTTGAAACAACTTGTTGAAATTGCTTGCTTATCGACAATTGCTCTTTTTGTTTGCTGGATTTTGTTTCAATATCTTTTTTTATTTCCTCTTTTTTGGGCATCTCTTTTTCGCCTGCCTTTTCTTGTGCGGCGACATCTTGTGAAGACGTAATCTTGTCGAAGGGTTTTTTAATATCAACTTTATCTACTTTTGATTCGACTTTTTTTGTTATCTCTTTTTTTTGCACTACCGGTTTTAGTTCTTTTACTAAAGTTGTTTTTTCAGGTAATGATTCTAAAGATACTTTTTTTTGTTCTATAGGTTGTTCAACGATTTTTTTAAATGGAATAATCATAACATCTGCACCTAATTCATACTGTTTAGATGCAATAATATGTAGATCATCAACATCAATGGTACTTTGCACAAAAACGAGCACCAATATAAAGAGATGAAATAAAAAAACTAAAAATAAAAGTTGTAAACAAAAGCTAAATTTAAGCATGCTTTTGTGTTGCCAAAGCAACATAGCGCACTCCTCCGGCAACTTTAAGCTTATCTACTGTTTGAATGACACATCCATAATGCACATCTTTATCAGCTTTCACATACACAGTGCCTTCACTTTTATTAAGTGCATCTTGTGATAAATCTGCAACTATTTGCTCAAGTGACGTTCGATTTTCATTTAAATAAATATGACCATCTTTATCAATGTATACCACAAGATCCTGCTTGAGTGCTGCATCCTCTTTTGCCTGGCCTTGAGGCAAGTTTACCTTAATAGCATTATGCATCATCGGAGAGGTAATCATAAAAATAATAAGTAATGTCAATGCAGTATCAATCAAAGGAGTCAATGGCAAATCTTCAATCATTTTGCGCGGACGGCGCATACGACGATTACGCATATAATTCTCCTTTAACAAACAAACATGATTTGAATAATGCGATTAAATTTTTGCACCATCACGTGCAATTGTTGTTCCATACGACGCACTTGGGTGTTCAAATAATTAAACATGATCAATGCCGGAATCGCAACCATCAAACCGGCCAAGGTCGTTACCAATGCTTCTGCAATACCGGGAGCAACAGTGGCAATATCTGCAGTCTGTTTTTCACTAATACTCACAAATGAATGTACCAATCCCCAAACCGTTCCAAAAAGACCAAGCAATGTTGCAGCACCGGCCGAAGTTGATAATATCCATAACATACTTTCTTCATGATGCACAATTTCATCAATGGTGAAATAAAGACTATCTTGCAAACGTTCCCATTGAGCAACGCCCAATTTACCGGTACCTTGTTTGCTGCCTAACTCAATTAATGATTTTAAAAATTGCATGTTATTGCTTAAAAAATAACCGGGAGTTGTACCGGTACATTTATCAGTCACCAACACCAAATCTTCCATCGTGCCTACATGACGAATATATGAAAACGCACGCTTCATGTGCCTTTTTTTCAGACGCATTAAAATCAATTTATATACAAATACTGACCAACACATAATCGACATACATAACAATATAAGCAATACTACACGAGTTATACTATCTGCTTGCACCATTAAATGCCATAACGGACTTGAAAACATTTTTCCAAACATACTTTTTCTCCTTTTTTAGTTTGCAAAACAAAGCTTACCAAAAAGGGCTTGGGAATGAAAACTTATTTATTAAAATCAAAAAAAGACAAAGTTTCTTTTTTCAAAACATCTTTATCAGTGATACCATCTAATTGTAATTCATATGCTTTTTTAACAACTTTTCCAAGATCCGGACAGGGCTTGATAACATCAAGAAAATCTTTACCTGTTAATAATGGTAACTCGGGTAACGACAATACATGTGCCTGTTCTGCTTTTTGTGTAAAAGTATTAACTTCATCAAACTCACATTCAAGCGGCATGGAACTTTTGGGATTTCTGCCCTGTTTATCAGCTAAAAAAAGTTTCGCCAATAAAGCAATATTTGCATCAGGCGACAATTTCCTTGCCAAACGTTTATACGCCGGTTTTTTTGCATTACTTTTGATAAAGCCTAACGGCTCCATATGTAACTTCACCAACTTTACTACTGTATCAATTAATGTTTTGTTACACGCAATGCGTTTTAACATCTTATTTGCCAAGGGCGCACCAACTTGGGCATGTCCATGACTGCATATATTACCATCAACAATTTTTGATACTTTAGACTTGCCCAGATCATGGCACATCGCTGCATACAATAATATAAGTTTTTCGTATTCAGTATTACATGCAATGCGCGCTGCAGCATCAAGTGCTTGCATACTATGCTCAAACACATCGCCTTCAGGGTGATATGGCTGTTTTTGTTGTACGCTAATAGTTGCATAAAGTTCGGGTAATATCTCTTGCAATCGTCCAATATCTTTTAACCAACGAATACCTAAGGATGGTCTTTTTGAACGTAATAACATTTTATTAAACTCTTGTTCAATACGTTCGCGAGAAACTTTTGAAATATCCATTTTTTTGCATAGTGCATTGAGCTCTTCATCCGGTTGCATTTCAAAACGTGCTATAAATTGCATCACACGAAAAAAACGCAATGGATCTTGTGCAAAAAAAGATATGTTTGGTGAACGCAATATATTATTTTGTACATCTTGCAAACCATTAAATGGATCAACCAATTCTCCGGTTTTTGCATTAATCCCCAATGCATTAATCGTCAAATCACGCCGTGCAAATGCTTGCTCAATAGACATATGAGGATCAACCTCTACAACCGGTTTGCGCCCTGAACTATCAGTACGTGGCAATGACCAATCAACATCAACACCATACAGTTTAAATACTCCAAATGATTTACCCACTAAATCAACTACACCGAACTGTTGTAATACCTGTTCAACTTGCTTTGAACTCAATCCGTGAATTTCAATATCAACATCTTTTACCGGCCTTTGCAATAAAAGATCTCTTACCATTCCACCAACAAAATATGCGGTACCACCGGCAGCATCTATTGCATTTAAAATAGGGGTTAATTTAGGATATTTAGCATAGATAAGTTCTAAATCTTTTTGAATAATTTTTATATTTTTATTAAACTTCATATTACATATCGTGAAATTACAAACGTGAAACAGTTTTTTACCGGAGTCTTTATTATGAACCATAAGCATACGTTGCTTTTCTTTACCTGTACCATGTTGAGCATAACACATACAATACATACTTTAACATTAAAATCTATCAGTTCATTTTTTGGAGGCACACCATATGAACAAGTTGTTGATAAAGATTACACATTAACAACTGAAGGAACCATTTCACTCAAAAATTTAGATGGCAACATCACGGTTAAAACCGGGCTTGATAAACGAAGCGTTTCAATCAAAGCAACAAAACATGCATCAATACAAGAGCATTTAGATCATATGCATGTCATAGAAGAGGAAGTTTTGCCTAATCGTTTGGCATTGCGCACCGCATATGATTATGAAAAAGTAAAAGGCACTATTGATTATATGATTACCATCCCAGATGACGCACAAGTTCAAGTTTCAACTGATATTGGTGATATTATTATACAAGACATTCATGGCTCTGCGCTTGCCAATACCGGTCACGGTGATATTATCGTGTACAATCCAAAAAAACATATCGAAGCGAATGTCACGCAACAGGGCAATATTACCATTATACGTCCACAAAGCAGCGTGCAACTTTCAACCAACAAAGGAATGGTGCGCGTTATTGACAGTATGAACTCTGTTGGTGCCCGCGCAAAAAATGGGAAAGTTGAAGTTAAATGTAAAGAACTCCCAGCAACAAAGCAAATGAAATTAGCAACCGAACATGGACCGGTTATCTTGCACACAACAAAAAATATGAATTGCTCACTTACTGCAAAAACAGAACATGGTACCGTTACCAGTACGCAAGAGATCACGATTGACCCTGAAACAACAACACTCAATACTCATTATTGGAATAACATAAAAAAATCCATGCATGGTGCTATCGGCAACAAAGATGCCTCAGTTACTATGTTTAGCACCAAAGGTGATATTAAGATATTGAAGTACTGATTAAGAACTTAAAAGTGCCTTCAAATCCTATACCAGAATATGAAGGCACTTAATTTTGAATCTACCTTAATAAGTTATAGATTTTCTATTCTCTTTAAACATTCAGCAATACCTTTTGGATACATCTTTCGTTCTTGTAATACATTTATATGTTGTCTGGCTTCTTTTATATTGCCTTCATCAATCAATACATGAATTAGATGTAAACGAGATTGCCCGTGAAGCGCATAAACCTCAATCCCTTTTTGCAGACATTCTTTTGCTTGCTTCAAGTTACCTTCAGCTCTATGGCATCGCCCCATACCGGCCCATGCATTAGCAAGAAGAGGATCTATTTCAACTGCTTTTTCATAATAACACCGAGCATTTTCATAATCACCTTTGTTGCGGTAAGCTGTTCCCAATGAATCATAACCCTGTGCAAAGACACGATGCTCGAGCGCTTTTTCAAAATAAGCAATGGCTTCATCATACTTTTTAAGTTGAATATTGGTATGACCCAAACCAAAGAAAGCATTTCCTTTCAGACGTTCATCAGCTTCATCATCCATTAGCGCTACAAGTCTTTCATAACATGCTAAAGCATCCTCATATTGCTTTAAACCATCATAAGCTCTAGCTTTGGCCAGCAAGTCCGGCAAGTTATCTCCCACATCTAGCTCAACAATTTTATTCAAATATTCGTCTCTTTTTTCATAATCTGCCTTCAGTGTATATGCAGCTCTAAACAAATTTAAATACTGTACATAATATGTATGATCTTCGGGAATCTGAGGAACTTCTTGTAAAAAGCTTAACGCTTTATCTGCATCATACTGACGATAATAAATCCAAAATATTTTAGCATACGGTCTAGGCTCTTGCGGACACAGTTTTTTTGCTTGTTCAAATTGAGCACGCGCTTCATCATATTGTGCATCTTCAAAAAGTTTTTCTCCCCGCTGCATACATGCTTTAAACTGCTCTTCGATTCGCTTACTTTCATCTGTAGCAGAAAGCAAGTGAACTCCATTAAAAACCGAAAACAATATAATGAGTAAGAAATGTTTGTTCATAAAAGAACTCCTTTAGATAAAAATATTTTTGACGCAATTATCCTAACACTTTTGTTCAGATAAACCAAAACATTTTTTTAATGAATCTTCTCTTAGATTGCAGTATATTTTGAAGCTCTAAAGTAGACCTTATTTACGGTGTTCTGTATTTCACCGCAAGATTTGAAACGTATTTCACATGGCACCATTACCAGCACGCAAGAGATCACGATTGACCCTGAAACAACAACACTCAATACTCATTATTGGAATAACATAAAAAAATCCATGCATGGTGCTATCGGCAACAAAGATACATCCGTTACTATGTTTAGCACCAAGGGCGATATTAAGATTCTAAAATATTAACCTGTAACTGATTCATGCCAGGTCACTGTTTTTGCTGGTGTTGCAATATGCTCTTCAAGCGCTTGTTTCACAATGTTAATGTATACTTCTTTAGTGCACTTATCATTTATGCGATAACAGTTGAGAATAACGTAATGCAAACGCTCTTTTAGCCTTTTATACCACTTTAAATCAGCATCTTTAATACCTTCTACTTCTTTTAATAGCTTATTCAAGTATGCTGCTAATATAGACGGGTCATGCTCATTTAACGACAGTGCACAAAGAGAATCAAAGGCATCAAATTGCCGATCTTGCATAAAAAGATGAGCGCCATATTGCAAAAGTAATTGTAGCTCTTTTAATGTTTCGACACATTTTAATGGGAATACTTCTTTCTCGCCACGCCTCACTCCTCCCGATACAACTGTATTAGTTTTAATAGGCTCATTGGGATCTGCACCCTTTTGCAATAAAAGCTCTGTTAATGCACAATCTTTATACATCAGTGAAATCTTAAGCAATTTTGTATGACTATCCTTGCAAAGCTCCACATTTGGATCCGCCCCTGCATGAAGCGCGGCTGCATACATTAACCTCCCAATCGGATAACTTGGTTTACTATCAATGTTATTACGAAACATTTTTTGTAAAACTTCATCTTTATGCTCTTCATTTTTATCAAGCTGCAACTTTTGCCAATACGGAATCAGAACATAACTACATTTAAGTTTTTGCGCATCACTCAAAAAAGGTAGAGCAGCTAATACTTTAAAATAATCTAAAAAATCTTCTGAATCAATTTCACTAAAACATACCCTTAATTCTTCGCCACCAAACCTCTTAATATATGAATCTGTGTCATCATATACAAAACTATTTTTATACCTCATGCTACTTTTTTTCGCTCGATCAATTAATAGCATAAAATCATCTGGGGATTTATCTACCAATGTAAATTCATCAATATCTACTTCATCAGCAGCTGATATATTTAAAGATACCATTAAAAAAAACAACCAAATCAACATGACATACCCTCAAGATTAAGAATAAATATTGAGGAGAGTATAACAAAAATAAAAATTAAATGAGGTCTTTTTACAAGACACTAACTTTGATTTAAATTATGCACTTCAGAGTTGAATCTAGGGAATAATTTATAAGAGACCTTTAAAAAAGTGGCCCCTACTTCGCGTTGCTAAAGCAACTAGCTACGAAGGGCAGGCCTGCCAAACGAAGCCTGCCGAGCTTGAAGACCCGGATAGGCGTAGTTTGGAGCTGACCGGGATCGAACCGGTGACCTCATGAATGCCATCCATGCACTCTACCAACTGAGCTACAGCCCCAAAATTTATATTACTTTTGAAAAGATATGTGAAAGATGATATTATTATACACCCGAATGTCATATTTTGCCAATCATTTTTTTGTTATTAATAAAGGTTTTTTTTCATGATTAAACGCATACTCTCATTATATAGCTTATTCATTATCAATTGTTGCTTCAGCTTTGCACCAAACATTGAATGGGAAACACCAAGCAAAGAAGCAACGGTATCATTCATGGTCCCCATTGATCAAGAAGATGCACTCTATCGTGAATATATCGATTTTTCCTGCGATCAAGAATGGATAACTATACATGATTGGAAAACTGATATTGATGCAGTTTCTGTATATGATCCAATCTTTAAAGAAAACAAAAAAATCTACACGCAAGATGTTACCTTTAATATTGACATGACCATAAAAAAACCGGTAACCGAAGCTACGTTACGTTTTACTTTTTATAGAAAAAACAAAGGCTCAATTGAAGAAAAGCTCATACATCTGCCGTTACAAAATGAACAAATAAATAAACCATCAATTTCAGTTAATTTGGCAGCTGATGTTGAAGATAGTAAAATTGAACTTGAAGACACACTAATTGATCAAATAGAACCGAAAGCACCTATCTCTCTTTCATGTAAAATTTCAAACTTGATTGAACATACCAACTCATTATGGTTGCAATGTTTACTCATTTTACTCCTTGGCGCATTGTTAAGTTTAACGCCATGTATTTATCCTATGATTCCTATTACGGTCGGCATTTTGCAAGGACAAGGATCAACTTCATTCCTACGCAATCTTTTTGTTTCATTATGTTACACCATGGGAGTTGCAACCACCTTTGCACTACTTGGCACCGTAGCTGCTTATACGGGTAAATTATTTGGCACTTTCATGCAAAGCCCATTCGTAATTTTATCGATAGTGGCATTACTTCTTTATCTTGCATTATCAATGTTCGGTTTATATGACATGTATATTCCAAAAGGGTTTCAATCCAATAATAGATTCTCTAAAGGTGGTTCACCAATTACTGCATTTTTGTTTGGTATTGTCAGTGGAACCGTTGCATCACCATGCGTTTCACCCGGATTGGCACTCGTGCTCAGTATTGTAACCGGATTGGGGAATCCATTTTTAGGATTCATATTTTTATTTGCATTTGGTGTTGGACTCAGTTTACCACTTATGATTATCGGTACTTTTTCAAGTTCACTTAATGTATTGCCAAAAGCCGGCATGTGGATGGTTGAAATCAAAAAACTGTTCGGTTTCTTGATGGTTGGCATGTCAATTTATTTCTTAGGTACTATTATACCCGCATACGTAACGACTTGGTTGTTCACTCTACTCATTTTAGTTGCAGGTCTTTATTATCTAAAAGCTGCATCAAAACAGTCAACTTCGGGCAAATTACTCTATAATATACTGGGTATGATATTGATTGCCGGAAGCATTATATTTGGCTATTTTGCAATCCGCGCAAGTTTTAATCCGCAAGATTGTACCGTTGTTGGTTTATGGACAGAAAATTACACCTGTGCGCGCGAGCAAGCTCATCATGAGCATAAGAAACTGTTATTAAAAGTTGAAGCCCCTTGCTGCTCTATGTGTACTGCAATTGATAAAAAATTCTTTAGAAACAGTGAAATCATCAATACATTAGAGCAAGCATATATTCCGGTCCATATTGATGGCAGCGATACTGTTGATCCAACTATTCCGGATTTAGTTAAGAAATTTTCAATTGTAGGATTCCCAACAATTTTAATCATTGATCCGATTGATGAAGTAGTACTCAAAAAATGGGCATCCGATCTGTATGATTATTCAATTGATGAATTCAAACAGATACTCATTGATAGCGCAAGATAAACGAGCTCATTCACTGAATCTTACAAACTGATAGTAAATGAACTAAAGCCCAAAAATAGGCTTCCTCTTTATCTTTTTTATGTGATACAGATGATGTTTGTTGATGTTCAATTAAGTTAACATCTTCAGGTATGTTTTGTTTAGTTACTGAAGCAATTTTTTCTTTTGTTTTTATGCCATAAAGTAAAGGGGTACAACATAATAGTGTACCCCATAAAATATATCGCTTATTATACTTCATCATCATCGTCATCTTCATCCGGCAACTTTTCTTGAAACTCTCTAAGTTTACTCACTTTAATGCGATGGTTACGTTCATCAAGTTGCTTTCTTTTTTCTCGATGTAACTCCTCTAGCATTACATCAATAACACGATCTAGAACTTTATAAAATTCCGGACCTTCATAGTTAGAAATCATGTCATAATGCGGTGACTTAATACGCAATTCAACACGATGATGTTCATGTACTTTCGATGGTTCAAGAACTAAATCGATATAAATAGGTGTTGGCTCATGAGTAAGAAACTCTTCAATTTTAGCTAATTTATCATTAGCATAATTTTCAATAGCTGCCACATGATCCATATTACGAAAAGTTATACGTTTATGCATGTTTCCTCCTATAGCATATTTTGATATTCATGCTGAGCTTAGCATAAATAAATTATTTTACTAAAGAGTTCATAACTAGATACTTTTGCCAGCATAACCTAGGGCAAACGCGATTAAATTTTAATTTTTTAGATTACCTCACGAAAGCAATACAAAGAAGTTCAATCATATTTGCATAACCCAAAAAATGTAAATCGTGATTCGACTCATCAAACAATGATTAAAGAAACTATCATTTTTCAATAAAACAGTTTATAAAAAGCCTTTTTTAGTATAAATATGACAAATTAACCATTGAATGGTAAAATATCACCCATTGGATGGTTAATTTGTCATTTACTGGTTTAGGGCAATCCCTTGTTAAATTAACCATTGAATGGTAAAATATTAACCATCCAATGGTTAATTTAACAAGGGAGCTATCTATATGAATTACAAACGAAACATACGATTTAATCTAGAAAAAGCATTAAAAAGAAGTCCTGTCGTATTACTTACCGGAGCAAGACAAACAGGGAAAACAACATTAATGAAAGAGCTCGCTCGAGGAAAAAAATATCATTATGTTAGTTTTGATGATATGCGTTATTTACTTGCGGCTCAAAATGATCCCATGGGATTTATTGCTGATATTCCAAAACCGGTAATTTTAGATGAAATACAACGCGCCCCAGAATTATTTCTAGCAATAAAATATGATGTTGATAATAATCGTATTCCAGGTCGCTATGCATTAACCGGTTCTGCTAACCCACTTCTCATTCCTCGTTTGGGAGATTCGCTTGCAGGTCGCATGGAAATATTAACCATGTATCCATTGTCCCAAGGAGAACTACTCAATAGATTTGACCACTTCATTGATAGCATTTTCCAAGAAGGCTCAATAACCGGTATTCCATCTATAACATGTACACAACAAGAGCTTTTTCATAAAATATTAACCGGCGGTTATCCTCTAGTACAGCACATATCATGGGAAGATAAAGAAGCTTGGTTTAATAACTATATTTCTGCTATTTTACAAAAAGACATACTTGAACTATCACAAATAGAGGATGCAACAGCTATACCACGTCTACTCTCTATCCTTGCAGCTCACGCAGGATCATTATTAAATGTATCAGAAATTGGTCGCCAAAGTGGCATTACAATTACAACTCTCAATCGTTATCTCATGTTATTAAAAACAGTTTTTATGATCTATCTTCAACAACCTTGGCATTCAAATCTGATTAGACGCGTTATTAAATCACCCAAAGCATACCTCGTTGACACCGGATTGCTATCTTGGCTACTGGCCATTAATAATGAAAAAATTACACAGATTTCTCACAAAGGACACCTTTTAGAAAATTTTGTATTTAATGAATTACAAAAACAGGCAACATGGAATAAGACAAGAGTGCAATTATATCATTTCCGTACTCCAGCGGGTATTGAAGTAGATATAGTACTTGAAAGACCTGATGGTAAAATTATTGGCATAGAAGTAAAAAGTAGTCGCAATATTACACCCAAAGACTCAAAAGGCCTTCTCTATCTAAAAGAACATGTAAAAGATAAATGGCATCGAGGCATTGTTTTATATACCGGCAATGAATCAATTCCACTCGGTCATAAAATCACTGCACTACCAATATCTACATTATGGAGTTTTGCACAAAAAGATATGTAGTTCCAGAAACGAATTATTTTTTCTTTTTACTCTGGTTCTTTTGAAAGTTCTTACTGTTCGCACGTGGAATAAATTTGATAGGTACACCTTCAAGATCATACTCTTTACGCATAACATTATCAAAATAACCCAACTGACTTGGTCCAAACCAGGTCGGATCATTCACAAACAATACAATAGTAATAGGTCCTGTTTTTATCTGTTTTGCTTTATAAACAACTAACTTATTACCTTGATGAAATAACTGACGCCGATGTAAGGCATCTTTGAACAGAATAGAAAGTTCATCATTTGAAAATTGCTGTTTATAGCGATCAGCAACTCCCTTGATAATAGAAAGAACTTTACCAATATTTTTGCCTGATTTACATGAAATGCGAATATTTTTAATTTTTTTCAAGAAATACTCATACGGAGCCAAATTAAAATCTAATTCACGCTGTGTATGCTCATCGACTAAATCATATTTGTTAAATAATATGATCAATGCTTTATGATGTTCAAACGCATAAAATGCTAATTTCAATTCTTGATCTGATAGTTTCCCTTGTGATGAATCAATTACAAGCAGTACAATATCAGCATCTTTAAGCTCAGCAAATGCACGTTTAACCATCATCTTTTCAAGTTGTTCAGTTACGCCACGTTTACGACGCACCCCCGGCGTATCAGTAATAGCCATATCTTCTTTATAAAAAGTGACTTTTTCAGTAATCGGCTCTCGTGTCGTCCCAGGAATGTCCGAAACAATTGCACGCTCTTCATCAATTAATGCATTAAGTAATGAAGATTTGCCTGCATTTGGTTTGCCGATAATAACCACTTTTAAAGCTTCATTAGTTTCGACCATAGGAATTTTATAAGGCAACATCTCAACTACAAGATCCAAAAGCTCTGCAACGTCATGACCATGAGCAGCTGAAATAACAATGTTAGTTTTAAAACCAAGTCGATCAAATACATACATATTATCACGGACTTGCGGCTTGTCGCCCTTATTTATTACAAGAACTACCTTTTTATCTAATTTATGTAATAATTTTGCTATTTCCAGTTCTTCCGGAGTAACTCCAACAGAACCATCAACCATAAAGAGAATAATTTCTGCTGTTTCTAATAATGAAAAAACACCGGCAGAAACACGTTTATGAATCTCGTCACGTGTCTTTTTAATCTGTACACCACCTGTGTCAATAAATTCAAAACAGGCACTGTTCCAACACACAGTATCTTGCAAAAAATCTCGTGTCACACCTGTTTGATCTAGTGCAATACTTTTTACATTATCTGATATACGATTAAATAAGGTTGATTTTCCAACATTGGTACGCCCAATTAATATAATACGTGGTAATTTACTCATTAATTTATACCTTCTGAATATGCATGTACGGTACCAGGAAAATGTTGTAATAACATATGTGTTCTTGGCCATTGATCTTTTTGTGATATATCTAATAACGGACCATGGGATATGCGATTACTCTTCTGTCCATATGAACGTTTTTTTGTATAACTACCCTTATTACCGTATGAGGCCTGAACAGACTGAGAAGCAGTACGCTGTGGAGCTTGTTCCAGTACAATTGGAGCTGTTTTTATTGGTTCAACATCTTTACCGGTAAAATGTGGCTTAAATATAACCTGAGTACCAAAACGTTTTTGAAGCACACGCATCCATTTGTTTTTGGTATTATCTAGCCAATCTTGAAAAAAAACAAACTTTTTACAAAACTCAACTTCCAACAAATTAAGCTTTTCATCAAATTGTTTAAACACACTTTGCTTAAAAATTGAAATAACCAATGGATCATCCAATGATTCAATTTCACGCAAACTTAATTGCCATTTTTGAGAAAAATTTGCGGTTTCTTCATCAATAATATCTTCTTCCTCTTGGTCATCTTCTTGATCATCTTCGCTACACTCTTGCATAGGTACGGATAAAGGTGAAGGAGTAGATGAACAACCGGAACCTGGATCATTATCATTTGAACGACGCAAACTGCATAACTGCAATAAAATCATTTCAAAAAATGCATATTGATTAGTAGTTTTTAAAAACAGTTGTTCATTTTTATAGCAAAAATCAAGATATGCATGTAATTTTTTCCAACCGATTGTATGTATTATTTTTTTAATTGTATCAACATGTTGCACAAACAAATTTGGCTCTACGCCATGTTTAATCCAAATAGATGCTCGCAAAAGTTGTAAAAAACTGCGCCACAGATAAAGAGCTGTATTTCCGGATGAATCAATCTTTTGCAAAGTATGTAAGAGCAAAATGCTATCGCCATGAACAACCGCCTGAAGCAATGCAATAATACGTTCATCTTCAACATGACCGAGCACACGCAATACCGCTTTTTTTGTAATATTACCAGCAGAAAAACGTACCGATTCCAACATATTAAGAGCATCACGCGCAGAACCTTCAGTCTCTTTAATGATCAAATCCAGTCCGGCAACTTCATAACCAATATTCTCTTTATCACACACATGCATCAAATGAGTAAGCAAAACAGGTGCATCAATAGGCTTGAAAAAAAGTTGAAAGCAACGGGAACGGACGGTTTCTATGATTTTTTCCGGATCAGTTGTTGCTAAAATAAACAATACTGAAGCCGGCGGCTCTTCTAAAATTTTTAAAAATGCATTAAATGCAGCTTTACTAAGCATATGTGCTTCATCGATAAGATAAATTTTCTTGCGACCCATTAATGGCATCAAAGATGATGCATCAATTATTTGACGCACGTTATCAACACCGGTATGAGAAGCCGCATCCATTTCAATAAAATCCGGATGTTTACCCGCAATCATCGATGTACATGAAACACATTGCAAGCAAGGAATCATATGTTTTTTTGGTTCTTTTTGAAACGCTTCAAATTCAGCACAATTTATTGCACTTGCAAAAACACGTGCGGTAGTTGTTTTTCCACATCCACGCTGACCGGAAAAAAGATATACAGGGAAAAAATGATGCAAATACAAACTATTTTTTAGCATGCGCACAGACAAGTCCTGACCAATAATTTGATCAAATTTTTGAGACCGCCATTTGCGCGCTAAATTAAGGTGAGCCTTTGTTGAACTCATGTATTATACACCACTAAAAGTTTTTTGTTTATATGAGAAAAGGGGAAAAGCATACAAGTAAAGTATTACTCTTGCTGCTTCCTTTCGGACCTGACAAATTAAGCAAACTTTTCCTAATGCTTTTCCCACATTTTTTATTTCAAATTAATTGCTTTTCACACCCATTCCATTTTTTTGTCTTCACTCTACAACTATCTTAACAATTAATGTCAAATTCCTTTTTCAAAGTTGGCCTGCCAACCGAAGCCTTGGCGAAGATTGGCCGTGCCAGGCGTAGCTTGCCGAGTCGGAAGACCCGGATAAGCGAAGACTGGTGGAGAGAGAGGGATTCGAACCCTCGATGCCCCTTTCGAGACATACACGATTTCCAATCGTGCTCCTTCGACCACTCAGACACCTCTCCAAAAACAACGTATGTTATTTTTTATCTTTTGAAGGTGCTTCTTTTTTGGTTTCTTTTTTTTCTACAGCTTTTTTATCCGTTGCTTTAGCAGCCGGTTTTTCTCCTGAAGCTTTTACAGCTGTTTCTTTTGGAGCTGTTTTTTTCACAGAAGTACCCGCTACTGCTTTTTTTGTAGATTCAGTTTTTTTATCTGTTGCTTTAGCAGCCGGTTTTTCTTCTGAAGCTTTTACAGCTGTTTCTTTTGAAGCTGTTTCTTTTGAAGCTGTTTTTTTCACAGGAGCACTCGCTACTGCTTTTTTTGTAGATTCAGCTTTTTTTACCGGAGCTTTAGCATCCGTTTTTTTGTCTTCTTTTTCTTTTTTTGCTTTAGCAGCATCTTTTTCAGCTTGTTTAGCCAAACGTTCTTCTTCTTTTTTCGCTTCAAAAGATTCTTTACCTTTTTGAGCCGCTTCACCTAAATAATCAATAAGCACTTGAATTGCACGAGGAGAATCATCATTTGTTGGAATAACAAAGTCAACCATGCTTGGATCTGCATTAGTGTCAACAAGAGCAATTACAGGGATATTCATAGTCGTAGCTTCACGTAATGCTGAACCCTCTTTGAGTACATCAACAAGAACCAATGCGCCTACAGGCCATTTTAAATTAAGAATACCACCAACGTTTTGTTCCAAACGAGCAGCAGCTTTACCTATAACGTTAAGTTCTTTTTTTGTATAATGTGGATATTTATCAGCTTTTGCTAAAATATCTTTATAATGCAAATATTTTGTTACTGACTTTTTAACTTGTGCAAAATTACTCAATGTACCACCAATCCAACGATGGCTAACATAAGGCATGTCAAGTTTTGTTGCAACTGATTTAATAACGTCTTGTGCCGGTTTCTTTGTACCAACCCATAAAACAGTTTCTCCTTTACCAACAAGTTGTTTTAAGAACTTAGCTGCTTTTTCAAGTTGAAATGCTGTTTTTGAAATATCAATAAGGTGAACGTTATTTTTGAATCCCCAGATATAGGGTTCCATTTTTGGACACCAGCGTCTTTTTTGATGACCAAAATGCACGCCGGCTTTAAATAATTTTTCTAATTGAATCATGTATAATCCTTTAGGGTTATGACTGTTGTTTCCCGGGCCTTAAAAATTCAGTGGCCACCCTTACTGTAAGGGAAACAAGTATTATTAATATCAACGTTTACAAGTGTAACAAATTGCCCCAATAAAGCAATAAAACATTATGATTGTGCCAATGAAGCTTCTTTTGTTTGTGCTGTTTTAAGCAAAGGCTTATCCAAACCAATAACTTCATTATTTTTAACAGCTTTACTAAAGCGTTTTCCAAGCAACCATGCAGTAGCAAACCATAAACCAATCGACATCACAAAAAAGATTGCATGTGCCGGAATAAACAGTGCAGGTCCAAGCCATTCAGCAAACAGATTAAACGAAGCGCCACTTGATTTAGCAAATTTTGACCCAAATGCATCAATCCATGATTTTGATTTAAATTTAATCTCTTTGACCGTCGGAATATATAATCCTTCACGTACCGGCCAACTGAATGCATAATTTATCGCTTTAAGCACAACAAAAGTAAATACTATCACAATTGAACTGGCAGTATTGAACATAAAGATAGTCAACACCAGACCTATTGAACCTGGAATAATCAACAAACAAACACGTTCCCCAAGTTTTTTGAGCAACTTCCTGGTACCAAAAAATGAAATTAAAAAACCGGTAAAATGAGTTAAAAACATCATTTGAAACAATGAAGCAGAAACATCTGATAGGTTTTGCGCATTTGCTTGAGCAACACCAATACGCAAATAACTAATAACAACACTCAGCAATTCATAGAAGAACACCATACCAAAAATACCCAATACGTAGGGATATTTAATAAGCATCCTCACTCCGGCAAAAATACCGGTATCTGATTGACCTGTTTTCTTTTTTATTTTTTCAACTTTATAGGCAGCCTCATATCCATGCAAGAATCTACCCGGAACTATTTTCATAAGATATAGAATTACAACAGGAATCATCGCCAAAAATATCGCCGCCATAAATAAAGCCAATTGATGACTGGCAACATCAGATAGCACATTTTGCCCTGATGCATCTCGCCATGCAAACAAAAGCCAGCATAAACCGGCACTCATCATGCCACCGATCTTTGATGAAGCGGCAATATTACCATAACGATTTTTTGCATTATCCGGGCTACTCACTGAGTTTACAAAAGCCCAAAAAACACTCACTACAAAAGGGGAAAACCCTTCACTGAAAAAATAAAACAACCAACCAAAGATACGAGTCGGGCTTTCTTGTGTATTTGCAATACCGATCAATGGATCAGCTAAAAAATAAGCCAATGTAAGCGCCATAATCGCATAAAGTCCTGCATAAAAACAGAGCAAATAATAACGACGCATTCTATCTACTAACTTCGAATAGATCACAATTGCCGGCATCAACATACACATTGACGCAAAGCGAGCATAGTTAATGTAATACTTTCCAACAATATGACTGAAAATTGAATCTTTTAGTGCCTGTACGAGCGTATAAGCAGCAATAACAAAGAAAAAAGTTAACCCTAAAAGTATAAATTTACGCCTTTCGTAATACAGTTTCATCTTTGGCGTATCGAGAGTGGTTGAATGCGCTGGCCCCATAAATATACCCATTCTATAGTTAAATTGAAAAAGTTGCTCCGTTCAATGCTTCATTAAACCGAAAAAAGAGCCTTCCTGCGTTATAATAACAGAAAGACTCTTTTTTTAACTCTCAAATGCCATATGCTGCTTCTCTCTTAACAAACAACAGTGTCATCTTTAATTGCTTTGTTATATTTTTTAGCAATATACATTGCTGCCAATACCCATATACCAATCATTCCCATAGAAGCCATTGCTGCTATTGACAAGAAACTGTTCACACCAAGAACTGAGCGCAATCCGGCAAAGCTTGATCCACCCGCTTTTGAAAGTCGTGAACCGAAAGTTTCAATCCATGCAGTAGCTTTATATTTAGTATCTTTAGTTGTCGGAATATAAAGTTGCTTGATTGTTGGCTGAGTCAATGCATAGTTTACCGCTTTTGAGAACACCATAATCCAAAAGGCAATGTTCAGGCTAGCTGGATTAAACTTGATTAAAACAATAGCTAAACCAACCAATGGAGGCAACACCAAAAGAGACGCTGTCATACCCAATTTACGTTGAATGTTATTGATACCAAGCAATACACATGCCATTGCCACAATACCTGTCCAAGTTGCATACTGAGAAAGCAATGCTTGTACGTTGGCTTCACCGCTATGCGCTGAAAAAGTTGTAACTTTAAAGTGATTGTCAACAATAGTAACGATTATCTCATACACAGATATGATAAGGAAAATGCCAAACAAATAACCTTTAGTCAAAAGCAATTTCAAGCCTTCAAAAAAGCCCGGCTCGCCTTCTTCTTCAGTTGTTTCAACATTACCTGCAGCATAACCTACGAGATCTTTTTCAGGTACAGTTCTGATAAAATTCAACATTAAAAGAGCCATTGCAAACATCAATCCTGCACATATTGCCACGACAGGAGCACTATTTGTGAAACCCATTTTTCTAGCTGACATAAAGAAAGGGAAAACAATATTTGCAAGTTGTGCAAACAAAATTATTAGAGGAAAACCTCTTTTTGCCGCATCCGGTTTGGTAATATCAGTAGTAAATGCCCAGAAAAGCGCCACTACAAGTGAACCAAAACTTTCAACAAATGCATACCAAGCCCAACCAATATAACGATCCGGACTAGCAACTGTATTCATTAACCCCATAGTTTCTGTGGTAAATGCCCAAGCAAAACCTAATGTTGCTATGCCATAAAAAACAGTTAGAAAACAGAAAAATTTATGTCTTGGGAAAATGTCCGTCATTTTACTATAAATAATCACAAGAGGAACATTGATAACTAATGAAATAATTTTAGCAAACCACAAGTAATCTGTACCACCAACGATTGCATTGAAGATACTATCTTTCATAGTTCTCAAACTCCAATACGTCCCGATGATAAGACCAAAAACAATTGCCAACTGTAAAAATCTCATCAGTTCTTGGCGGTTCTCAAATTTACCCCATAATGATTGTGCAACTCGTTTTAAACCACTCAGCATTCATAAATCCTTTTGAATATGAATTATTAAAAAAATATCTATAAAACAACACTTTTACAGCTTATCAGATGATTTATAATTTGTAAAAAAGAAGATGAAAAAATTTTACTCTAAAATCTTCCTGGAGTAAAACTAAGAAATACCCTATTTTAATAGGTTAACACCTAAAATTAGGATGTACAATGAGCAAAAATATGGTAAAATAGGAGTAAATACAACGTAAGAAAAAACATTTGACCATATGACTTATTGTAAAGCAAAAAACTAGGAATTACTATTATGATAGAAGTTCAAGACCAAAAACCTGTATTAATCGAAGGCGTTTCTACGTTTTTACCTCTTTTACCTCTTAAGAATGTTGTAATTCTTCCTAAGAGCATCACACCTATTATTGTAGGTCGGCCATCTTCAATTCGTGCAGTAGAATATGCATTAAAACATGATCGCTTAATTTTTATTACCACTCAAAAAGATTCTGAAGTAGAAAATCCGACCCTAGACAAGGTGTATCAAGTTGGTACACGTGCTACTATTTTACAAGTAATGCGTATGCCTAATGGAGCATTAAAAATATTAGCTGAAGGTATCTGCCGAGCGAAATCAATCAGTCTGGATCAAGACCAGGCCGATTTTATAGCTGTACACTATGATGATTTACCCACAACCGGCATAAAAGATTCTGTAGAATTGCAGGCATTATGGCGCCAAACCAAAGAGCTTTACCTGCAATATGCAAAACTCAATGAAAAAATGCCTACAGACCTGATTAAAGATACCAAGTCACCGCAAGATTTTGACTATATCACCGATACTATTGCAGTACATTTGAACCTCACACTCCCTGAGCGTCAATCATTATTAGAAATTCGTCATTTACAAAAACGTATCCTAAAGCTGTGTTCGTTCTTGCAACGTGATATTGAAATTTTACAGGTTGAACAAAAAATTCGTGGTCACATTCAAACTCAAGTTGAAACCAGCCAGCGCGAATACTACCTTCATGAGCAAATGAAAGCGATTCAAAAAGAACTTGGCCGTGAAGATCAATCTGCTGAAATTGCTCAATTGCGTGAAAAAGCAAAAAAAATGGCTTTACCGACTGAATCATATGAAAAGGTTGAAAAAGAACTGCGTCGTCTTGACCAGATGCCACCTCTTTCGTCTGAAGCCGTTGTAAGCAGAAATTATGTTGATTGGATTTTATCTCTTCCATGGAATAAAACCAGTAAAGATACCATCAGTTTACGCCAAGCAGAAAATATTTTGAATAAAAACCATGCAGGCCTACACAAAGCAAAAGATCGTATTATTGAGTTCTTAGCTGCAAAAAAATTCTCTAAATCTCTTGAACGCTCACCGGTCATCTGCTTAGTTGGTCCTCCAGGAGTGGGAAAAACCTCTCTTGCAAAATCAATTTCAAAAAGCATGGGACGTGAATTTGTACGCATTTCACTCGGCGGCATAAAAGATGAAGCTGAAATCCGCGGACATCGCAGAACCTACATTGGTGCATTGCCAGGAAAAATCATCCAAGCAATAAAACGAGCCAAAACACAAAATCCTGTCATCTTACTTGATGAGATCGACAAAATGGCACGAGATATGCAAGGTGATCCCGCATCAGCACTGCTTGAAGTTTTAGATCCGCAACAAAACAGTACCTTTGTTGATCACTTTTTGGATGTAGACTACGATCTATCTAAAGTGATGTTTATCGCCACAGCAAACATGATGGAAGGTATTCCTTATCCACTGTTTGATCGCATGGAGATTATTTCATTAGCCGGTTATACAGAAGATGAAAAATTTGAAATTGCAAAACAGTTTTTGATTCCACAAAGCCTTAAGGAATATGATTTAACTGCACGCCAATTTAAAATATCAAAAGAGATGTTGTATAAAGTTATCACAGAATACACAAAAGAAGCCGGCGTAAGACAACTTGAACGTATTCTTGCAAAACTAATGCGTAAAGCGATTCAATCTATACTCAAAGATCCTAAAACAAAATGCATTACCATTAATGAAAAACTTATTTTTGAATGGCTTGGATATCCAAAATTTAAAAAAACCAGTTTGAATGGAAAAAAAGAACAGGTTGGTTTAACAACTGGATTGGCATGGACAGAGCTTGGTGGCGATGTGCTAGAAATAGAGACAACCATACTGCCCGGCAAAGGCGGCATGACATTAACCGGCCAACTTGGTGAAGTGATGCAAGAATCTGCACATGCTGCATTAAGTTATATCAGAGCAAATACAACAAGACTTGGATTGCCTAAATCTTTTTATAATACACGTGAAATTCATGTGCATATCCCGGAAGGTGCAACACCTAAAGATGGTCCTTCAGCCGGCATAACTATGTGTTCTGCTCTCATTTCTGCATTAACTGGTAAACCTACAAAAAACTGTCTTGCCTTAACCGGAGAAATAACTCTACAAGGACGAGTTCTTGCAGTAGGTGGATTAAAAGAAAAACTATTGGCAGCAAAACAACATGACATCAACACCGTTATTGTTCCGCATGAAAACTTTGATGACATACAAGATGTACTTAAAGAAACCAAATTAGACGATATAAAAATTATTTACGCAAAAACTATGGACGAAGTTATAGATTCCGCTTTTGAACCAAACACATTTAAAAAGGTGCAAAAAAAATCAAAAAAGGCTATAACTAAAAAAGGTCGTAAAAAATAATTCTTTTAAATTTTAAAAAATACGGAGACGCTTCTTATGAATAAGAATATTCTTGCTGCATTGTTGTGTGTTGTATCTTTAGGCTTTTTAGCTTCTTGCGGTAAAGACTGCTGCCCTGAAGAGTGTGATCCTTGTGAAACCACCTACACATATGAAGATGAATGCAACGAATGTAGCCCATACTCTGAAGTAGATGTTGAGACTGAGCAAACACTAAGTTATTCACGCGACATTACTTCTGTCAACAAATTCTAATTAAGCAAACAACTGTTTATTAAAAAAAGTCGAGTATATCTCGGCTTTTTTTATGTTTAATATATCTTATCTTGATGAATCAAATATGAATGCTATCCTTTAGCTAACATTAATCATTTATTTTTGCACACAAACAAAAATCAGGGAATCGAATGCTTCACATCTTATTACTGCTAACACTATCACTTTCACTCAAATATAATTCATTCTGCTGATGATGCTTACGGTAAAGCACCAATCACTTTTGATGGCGAAAAAATAACCGCTGAGACATTAGCGAAATTAAGCAGTCCGTTGCCTGAAAAAATAGAACAATCGATTCGCAATCCTGAAAAACAAACTCTTTTAAAAAAACTTTGCATAATTCCTAATTCGTTTGAAAACGTTCAAGTCCTGAGACTCGATTGCTCTACAAAATTAGCTCTCTTAGAACAAGAAGGACTTGTTAATCAAAGTGCATACAATATAGTTTTTGAATTATCTGATCATAAAATCAAAAGTGGTGGCCTTTCAAATCGTCTGCAATCAATGCTTATAACCAAAGGTATATGGCCCGGACAATGGGGCGCAACACCCAGTGGCGACCTCGTTATCATTCAAAACAACAATGTAAAACGGCTAACTGATGTTTTACCTAAAAAAATTGAAACCTATCAAACTGCAAGCCGTTTTAGAAACTATCTCCTTTGCAGAGAATGCATTGATCAACAAAAATTAAAAACGGTCGATGTCCCTACAACCTATTTATATGTTTTTGATCAAGCAAAAAAACCTCATGATGAAAATTGCGTTGTGATACAAGAAAAAACAGATGCAACTACATGTGAAACACAAAAGATGACAATAGAGCATGTTCGAGAACTTTTCGCCCTCATTGAACGTGTTGGCCTATGGACTTTGAATGATTTGCTACAAAAAGATGGTACAATCTACATCGTTGATCTTGAGCAACCAAACAATGCACACCCGGATCATTGTTTTGAGCGTGATGATTTTGAATATCAAGGGAATGTAAAATCAGGCATTGAACAACTTATTAATCTATGCAAACATGATCCAAAAAAGATGGCTTTAATTGTTCAATTAATAAAATCAAGTAAACATATTGATCATTTTGCGGACCGTTGGAAACGTGAAATGTCCCTTCTTTTACAGCACATAAAATGATCATCCAAAATCATAATCCACGTTATTACTTGTCAAAAGGTTTGCGTCCATACTTATTAGCCTTATTGGGATCGGCACCTAAACGTAATAGCAACTGAATCATTGCTCTATCGCTAGAGTAACGGTTCATTAGATCTGATAGTTTTTTTTCTTCGGCGGCGCCAAGAATTAGCATTGGATAAAGTGCTAAAAAAAATGGGATTCGTGCTACTTTTTTCATATCTTAATATCCTATTTTAAGTAATTTTAAATAGTTAGTGGTGATAATACATTTTGATTATCACCACTAACTATTGTTTACTTATATATTATTTCAATTCAAATTCAAAATCAGGATCTGACATTACATCATCACCTTTAAGCATAAATTTGCGAACCTTTACCTCAGGAAGCTCTTGCACTTCTGATCCAATTTTCTTTTCTAAAGTTTCTTTCAATGAAGCTAATAGTTCAGGACTCAATGGCTGATCATCTTTTTCACAAATTCTACCTAAAGTTAAATGCGCACTAAATGGAAACCGTTGAGTTATGTCATATTCTGTTTCAATTGAACCCCTGACCTGCTCTGCCAAAGTAGATAAAGCTGCTGATGCGCCTAAAGCCAAGACCAGGTTTTGATAGTTCTTTTTCTTGCTTCCACCACATTCCATTTCAAACCTACCAGGCCATAAATTAACCTCAGGACTTTTAACTGCTTCACTCAAATCAATACTGTCCGCACCCTGTGCAATTTTTTTAAAGTTCGGTAGTAATGCAGCATATTTTTCTTTAATTTGCTCGTTATTCAATTTATCCGGAGAAACAAATGCCAATGAAATATGAGGCAAATAAGGAGACTCGCTAAACTGCAATGCTACCTTATTTTCTTGAGCGACATCATTTACAACTTTTGCAGCTGATTCCTGAGCAACCTGCATAATTTCTTGCATTACATCTTGTGGTAGATCTACTAAAACAACCACACCTGCATGCAAAGACTGCATGAGTATTAAACAGCTTAAACTTAATTTTTTCGATATCACTGCCTATTCCTTCTAATAAAAACGAATTAATAGTATTGAATAAAATTGGGAAGCATGCTCCATACCTCCCAATTTTATTTTTTATTATCTAGCAGGTTTGGTAAGTCCTTGATCTTCTACTACGCTTGGATCATTTATTATAGCCAGCACACGATCCCTAACCTCTCGTGCCGGGCCTTCAGCTAATGTTCCAATAGCCCGAAAACCACGAACTTCACCAGGGAGTATTTCACCTTGCTGCGCGGATGTTCTTAAGCCCTCTAAGTTTGCTTTAAGTTTTTCTGGCGTATTAGATTCCTCAGCAATCTCTGTAACACCATTGTTATGTACTAAAAATCTACTTAAATCAAATCCTACAAATTCGTCTCTGTTGTCCGCCGCATACAGACAACCTGAAGAGATCATCAAAAAAGTTAACAACATCTTTCTGTTCATCATAATAGTGAACTCCTTAAAAAAGGTTAATAAAATACTACTATTATCAGTTTATTACATAACACAATATAAAGACAATGCTTTTTTTTCAATTTGAAAATAAACCTTATTGATGTTTCTGCTATTAATACATTACAATAGTAAATGATAGCTGTTTTGAATTAAATGTTAAGGAGAATAACATGTATAAAGCATATATAACGTTAATTTTGCTCACTTTAGGTACCTACGGCTTTGCAGCTGACGTACAGGTTCCTGATTCTTATCAAGGACAAAAAATCACTCCACAAAGCTTATTTGATCTTACACCTCAAGTGCCTGAAGAAGTACAAGTTCGACTTACCCAGTGGATAAGTGAACCAAAAACAACTAAGCTCTTAAATCAACTCATACCATTCAATCGATTCCCTAATTGGAGAGGCCAAATGCAACTAAATACAAGAGTTTTGCAAGCTGCCGGCGATAGAAACACAAGTCAATTGAATTATGTGCTTAAAATACCAACCATGGATTATATGGTGAAAATTTCAGGGCCACTCAATCGCTTACAATCAATATTGATTACAAAAGGCATTTGGCCTGGGCAACCAATTTCAGCAGCAGTAGCAAGAAGTTTGAAAGTAATACCAACTTATCAAACAGCAAGTAGAGCCGCATATTACCTTATCTTAAAAGAGTTAATCGATAAAAAAGGATTGAAACACATTTCAGTTCCTGAGACTCATTTGGTTTTTGCTCCTCATGCACCAGAAAAAGATATCCAAGATGAGTATGTCTTCATTTTGCAAAAAGCAATTCCTCAATCAGCAAAAAAAATCAATTCTACACTAGCAAAAAACTTATCCAAAAATGCCATCCAAGATCTTGTCGAAGCTATTATTGGCGCTGGATTATGGAATATTAATAATAATATTTTTGTTGATAATAACAACAAAATGCATATCATTATTCATTTAACTGACTTTGAACAACCAAATAATTCACATCCTGATAATTTCTTCCATAAAGATAAAGGACGCTATTACGGTAATGCACGAGCGGGACTGGAAGAATTACTGAACCTATTTCAAGGTAACGATGAACAATTGATCTACATTAAAGAACTTATTGAAGATCATCCAGTGTTTAAATCCGGTGATTTTCCTCCACGACATAAACAAGAACTGGTTAATATATTGAAACAAAAAGTTCCACAACCTGAAGATGAAATTGAATAAGAATATATTATTCAAAAAAAGCCAAGGTTAATTTCTTGGCTTTTTTTGTGCTCATTTTTTAATACCGGATAAAATCTGCTGTACCACTTGTTCCGGATGATTGCCATTATTTTCAATAACACAAGCATCATGCGGAATAACTAATGGTGCAATTTCACGATGAGAATCTCGATCATCACGTGATTTAATATGCTCAAGCGCTTCTTGCAAACTGAATGTCTTATTTCTTTGTTTTTGTTTTTTTTGCCAACGTTGCGCACGGATAGTATCTGATGCAGTGATATAAAATTTATAATCAGCATCGGCAAACACCACTGAGCCGCTATCTCTACCATCAATGACAGCATCTTTATCTTTGACCAACCGACGCTGCAAAGCATCTGCATAAGGCCGCACCCATGCAATAGCACTGATCTTTGAAGCAGCTTCATCAACAGCAGGTGTCGTTAACATTGCAGTAATATTCTGATCATTATAGGTTATTTTTTCAGCACCATTTGCATAACTATAAGCAATCTGAGTCATAATCTGCTTGATATCATCTTGAGTGGCTTGATCAATCTGTTTACCCTGCCTGAGTACAACATAAGCGCATGCACGATATATAATGCCGGTATTTAAATAATAAAAGCCCAGTTTATCTGCAAGCAAACGTGCAATAGTCGATTTGCCACTTGCAACCGGACCGTCCAAAGTAATTATCATACATTTAATCCTTATCAAAAGAAACATCAACGCCGGAAAGTTCTATTGACACCCTGCCGTTCCAATGATTTTCCATAACTTGAGCGGCCAAACAGAACGGTTTTTCACCTTGATCAATAAATCGTTGAAACAGTTCCGGACGATTAAAAAATATAACCGGTTTGATAACCCCATCGGCAAACATAGTACATTTAACATGCAAATCTTTGAGCAATTGCGGTTTTTGTACCATTACCACACCTTCAAAATAAAAATAAGGCTGTTTATTTTCATTGCCGAACGGTTCCAGATTTTGCATATCATTCATAAACTTTTTGGTTAAATCACTTAGTTTTGCTTGTGCATCCAGCGTCAATTTAAGTTGTAAATCTTCCGGTGTACATTGCTCTGCAACTAACGCTTCCAAATTCTCTTTTAATATTGATAATTTTTCAACCGGTAAAGCAAGCCCGGCAGCCATTGAATGACCACCAAATGATTTGAGCATATCTTTGTTTTGGTACAATGCATCAAACATATTAAATTCGGCAATTGAACGGCACGAACCTTTTGCCAACCCATCTTTTGACAAATGGAACAATAACGTGGGGCGACCATATGCTGAAACCAAACGTGATGCAACTAAACCAATAACTCCTGCTGGCCAATTATTACTCGCCGCAACAATCACATTTTCATGATCAAGATCTATTTTTTTCTGTTCAATTTGCTGTTTAACTTGCTCAAAAATAGAACGTTCAATACCTTTTCGTGCTTCATTGAGTTCAAGCAGTACATTACCGACCGCTTCAATATCATTGGTGTCAGAACCAATAAGAAATTTTACGCCATCGCGCGCATCTTCCAAACGGCCCAATGCGTTAATTTGAGGCGCAATTGAAAAACCGATATCGGTTGATGAAATAATATTTTTAGTAACTTTGCCATTTTGCTTGAGCACTTTAAATGCATAACTTTCAATTTTGTTAACATACTGCAAGCCATAACGCACCCAAAAACGATTTTCACCTCTCAATGGCACCACATCAGCAACTGTGCCGAGCATTAACAGTTCATATACTTTTTCAGGAAGCTTCAATTTTAATTTTTCATATAACAATGACATCAATTTAAATGCCACACCAACTCCGGCAAGCACTTTAAATGGATATTTACAATCAACCTGTGCAGGATTAACGATTGCAAATGCATCAGGAACTTCTTCATGTGGCCTGTGATGATCGGTAATAATAAGATCAATGCCAAGCTCTTTTGCTTTTTTTGCCGGTTCAAATGCGGTGATTCCATTATCAACCGTAACGACCACTTTGTAATCATTTTTTGCTGCACGTTCAATAATCTTAGTGGATAATCCATAACCATCGCGTACGCGATTGGGCAAAAAGAAATTTATCTGCGCTTTAAGCGGTAATAAACAAGAAAGCATAATAGCCGATGAAGTGATACCGTCAACATCATAATCACCTGCTACTAATATTTTTTCATTATTTTCAATTGCTTGTAAAATACGATCAATTGATTTATCAGCATCTTTCATCAATGAAGGATGTGCAACATCACGCTCGAATGAGGTAAATAAAAACTCATCAATCTTTTCCGGTGTGGTAAAACCGCGTGAAATCAATGTTTGAGCAATAGGAAATGACAAACTATATTTTGATGCAATTTCCAATACAGTTGCATCGGAAGTTGATGGTAAATTCCAAAGATATTTTTGACCTTGTCGTCTCTGCATAGCTGTGTTCCTATTTTAATAATCTTTTTGATATCTCATAAAGATACCTCAATTTACCTCAATAGAAAAGCATATTATCAATGTAAGCCTTTTAATCTGTAAACATAAAAACTTAAATTACGATTCATTTAACGTTGTAATATTCGTGCATATTCGGCAAACAGATTTGCATACGGCGCAAAAAACAATGTACCATCATTCAATTCTTGACTAATACCAGCATCAAGACTCTTTAATGAACGTATCGCTGCATCTCTATTACCGGTCTTTTCAATAACGAGCTCATTGATTTTCATGCTAAACTGTTTTAACAAATATGCTTGAAGCTGCGCGTACATTTTATCCATAAATAACGTTTCGCATACAATAGTAAAAGCAATCGCCATCGCAATCCGCATCCACGTAGGCTTGATTGATAAAGCAGTATACCCAAGCGCAATAAAAACAAATATTATCAATAAAACTGAAATCAAAGCATAAAGATACGGTAATATTTTTATATGCAAAGGGGACATACCTTCATGCATACGCATGAAATTCTGTGCAAGAAAAAAGGTTTGTTCATCATGTGACAATTCATTAAACCACTCAGGATTGATGATCATGAAAGGTCTTCCTGTCAAAGGATTTATACCGGAAGCTATAAATTTATACCAGGGATTTATATGCATACCGGCTTTTTTTGGAACGGCAATTTCATATTCCTCCAAAAAATCCATTTCTTGTGCTATGTGTTCTGCGCGATCGACAAGCTCTTGCGGCGCCGGCATTAAATAAGCATCTTCAACAAAAGGCACCGGACCGGCTTGAAGCGCTTTGCATAACATTATCATACAGATGAGAAAAGTTGGTTTCAACGAAATAGGTTTCAGCGAAATAGGTTTTATTGTAGATGTAATCATGAAAGATCCTTTTGATTAAATATGTTTTGTAATTCAAGACAATATGCTTGACGCTCCGAACATGACGGATGATCAGACGTTAAGCCAAAATATGGATTATGTAAGGCAAGCTTACATTCTTTATGCAACCGTTCAGTAAGTTGCATGCAGCCATCATATGAATTGAGTAATTGCATTGATACACAATCAGCCTCTTTTTCAATGTAACGTCGATATGCAAGCGCTGCACCGGAAGATCCCACACTGCATGCACAAAATAAAACAAACGTTACAAAACTCATCATATACATTTGATAGCGATGTGAAACTTTAGATCGCACTATCAATTGCATGCGTTTTTTCAGCTGCCAAGAAAAGAAAGCTAATAAAATAAAAAGCAACAACACACAAAGCGTCAAATAATCAAGATGCCCATGAGAAATATGGATCATTTCATGACCGATAAGAAATCGTTGTTCCTCAGGAGTAAGATCTTCAAAAAAACCTTCACTGACAAACAAAAATGAAACAGACTTTAAAGGAAACAGAAAGAACATCTGCGGACTATAGGCAAAAGCATTATGATAGCCGAATTGCACTAGAGTATTTTGATTCATCTTGCGGATAATAAGTTTGCGCGTTACGCCTATTTCATCAGCAATGCTTCTAATAAATTGTTCTTGTTCAGCATGCAAAGGCATTGAACCGAATGTTATTTGAGCTGTTTGGATTGCATCAATAAGAGCCTGTTCTTCTAAAAAATCTTTACTAAAAGAGATACCAACTAACATGATGAGGACTAAACTAAAAAAATAAAGCCAAACAGCAGATACCTTGCGAAGCTGTTTTATGAACGTGAACATGCAGAACCTCTTATTTATGCTTGAAATGAGTGTAAATACAGTATAACTGCATTACGTTGGCCATGCAAGCTGATTTACGCCCAGGTATGGGATATACACATCTATACCCCTCTTTACATTTTATTACAATTTGATATATTAAATAATGTAGTAAATCAATTTTTTACCTATTTTAAAGGAATAACCAATGAAAAAAATATTATTATCCCTGTCTTTATTCAGCTTATCACTCATTGCTTCCGATATTGAATATGAATTTTATGAAGAAGAATTAAGTACCCAACTTGGACAATACACTATAGATATCAACCAATTAACTAAAACCGATCCGAAAACCGGAAAAAAACATTCAAACGAAAGAACACCATTGATGTATGCATCTCTTAATAACGATCTTGATGAAACAGTCTCATTGCTCGATCAAGGAGCTGATCCATATATTGTAAATCCTAGTGGCTTCACGGCACTACTTTATGCCGCACAAAAAGGACACCATGCAATTGCCGCAACATTACTCGCAACATGTCCCGACAAACAAAAACTTTTAGAAGCATCAATAAAAGGTTTTACACCACTATCACTCGCACAAAAATATGAACATCATGGTATATTTAAACTTTTAACTCTAGCACAAGGCCAAACCACATTTAGCCCAACATGTAGAGTACATTTTTCCCCAAACATTTTATCTGTAATCATGAACTGTATTAACAATGAAAAAATAAGTATTCAATGTGCAATGTTCCGTTTTACTCACGGTCGACCGGCAAAAAAATTTGTAGCAAAGCATAGAAAAGGTGTAGCCATTGACGCCATTGTAGACAATGATTATAAAACCGATTTTTGCATTGCACTACGCTATATGATTAATAATGGAATAGCGGTACGTGAAAGCACAAAAGGATCCGATGAAAAACAGGATAAATATTATAACATGCACCATAAATACATCATCTTTGGCAACAATGCAAAAGATAAACCTTTACTTGTTACAGGATCATGCAATTTCACTCAACAAGCATTCACACAAAACTGGGAAAACATTATAATTATCGATGATCAAGAAGCAATTAATCAATTTTTAATACAACATGCTCATTTAAGGAAATATTCAAAACCTATCGATAAAGATAGTTGCACATGTCCAAAAGATACAGACCCAAAACGTCAATATCCAAGAAAATTACACGAAATTGAAGGCTTAGCATAAAAAGAGGGCCTCGGAAATTCCCGAGGCCCTAATTCTTTAATTATGTTTATCGATCCACCATCTAATTGTATCGACAATCTTATCTTTACTCGCCCTTATATTAAATTCAGCTAATGCACCAAGTTGACGCGCTTGAAATTCAGAATATTGAAATTTCAATGTTGCACAATCACCTGACAAAAATCCTGCACATTCAGCATCAAAATCTTTAAGATAGTCAACAAGCCAAGCTAGATCAGCTTTACCTTTATATTGTTCAAGCAAAACTTCATCTTTTACTTTTGGAAGATATATGACAACAGGAACCTCTTTATCTTTTTCATCTTTAAAAATACTTATCGCCTTTTTGCCAATATTAGTATAATCAATCTTAGGAAACTTTAGACCTTTTGCACGAGCATAATTCTCAGCTCCTTTCAGTTCATCACCGATAATGCCGCCGGAAGCATCTAAAAAAACAATGATATCAGCTTTTCTTTCAGGCCGTTCACCGCTAATCGGTGGATAAGGTAAATTAAATGCTAAGCCGCCATCGGCCAACTTTACTTGGGCAAGATTTTTTGTGGCAAGACCGGGTACATTATACACAAAATTATTAATACGAGCCACCGAAACACGCAAATCTCCAAAGTTTTTCAATCCCTGTTGAGCTAAACGTTTTGACTCCATTTCAACAAGCTGCTTTGTTTGTCCCGATTCTTTTGCAAGCTTCAGCTCTTGTGATAATACCGCTGACGGTATTTTTTTCACTACATAATCAGAACTACTGATCGCTTTTTTCAAAAGATAGTTTGTTACCATTTTCAAATTCCCTTGCAACTCATCAGGCATATGCTGATAGACATCTGCAAATGAAAAAGCAAATGCTGAACCAAAAGTCCCTGCAAGATAACCCAAACTTTGCTCCGGAGCAAAATCAACTGATACCCCATTGTTAAATGCACGCCCGTATGCCCACGTGGGCACATATGCTCCTAACCAAGCACCGCCAACTTCATACGGTGTAAATTCATACCATTCAGGCATTTTTTGAAATTCACTCGCATTAATTGCAGTATAAATCGGCAAAGGCACATCTCCATTCTTTATACGATCTACTTGTTGTGATAAATAAACCCTATGTCTCCGTTCAAAATCGGATAAATAAGCATTAGCCAATAGACCACCATAAAAATCAACAAGTGTGACCGGCTGGTTATATACAAACTTTGTTGCCCATGCATCAGCCATATAACGCATTTCATTTGGGTTTATTTTATGCAAACCCCTTGGTATTTTACGCATCAAATTTTCTTTGAATGTCTTTATATCTTTGCCGCTCGCCATCCAAAAACCCAATGCCCATGTTGAGCCTGACAATGAAGAAATATACGTTGTAGCATCCAACAAACCAATTTCTTGTGCGCCAAGCAGATAATTGGTTGTTAACAACATTGCACGATCACCACCACCACTGGCAACAAATGTGATATTGGGAATCTTTTTATTATCTAAGTTTTGCGCCACCAGTTTCTCAACCGCTTGTTTAACTTTTGGCGCTCTTTTGCCTAAATAATCACGCTCTTCTTGATGCAAACTGTTTCCGATGCGTAATTGCGCTATTCGATTATTATTTGGATTATCTCGTATCGCTCCTAATTGATTTCGCAAGGAACCTTTAAGTTTTTCAACCGCTAAACGACCCTTAATTAAATTCTCCTGAACGATTTCCCATTCTGACGCAGTGTAGAGTTTAATTTTCAAATCTTTCGTTGAGATGTAAAATTTTTGCCTTTTGAGTGGTGAACGCCATTTGCCCACATATACTTTTGCAAATGATTCAAATGTATTTTTTGAAAGCTTAAATGGAAACTGTTTTGTATTCGAAACCAATAAATAACGATTTGCTTCTGATTGCGCAACCGGCTTTTGTATAACTATCTTTGCATGCGCATCAATTGATACCACAGCTCCTGTTTGCAAAGCTTGCCCTGTTTCTTTGTTTTGATAATAGAAACTCAAAAACAGCGGTTTATCTATTGTATTTTTCACCGAAACCTCTGTTGCGATTATGGACTGAGCAATCAAACAACTTAACAGATACACATATTGATAACTTTTGTTCATACTAACCCCCTTTGTATACAACCCTAATATAAACAATAAATCATTTAAAAATATACAAAACAGTTACAATTTGAAATATATTGCTGTTATAATAAGATAATGAGAAAAAACAAATAAAAAAAAGGAAAAAAATGAATAAGACAGTAAAAGTAGCGATTATAGCTCTGTGTTTAATCTCCGGCCTATCTACAAACCTATCTGCAAATACCGATATTACCAAAAAATCTGCGTATGAGCTCTATGGCCTAATCGACAGCACCAAAGTAGCAGCATTTAGCACTGACAGCTTTACAAAAAATGGATTGGACCCACAAGAATTGGCAAAATGGCAAGAACTTGTTAACCAACTCAACGATCATATTAAAGATTCAATCCGTCAAAATGAAGCTCCCAACGAATATAATCAATACATCCAAACATTACAAAGTTCACTTGAACTTATAAAAAAAGTGGTCAATGCATTACAAAATAACCGACCTCAAGCTGCACGTTACTTACATCAAATTGATAAACAGTTAGAAGAACTCAGCCACATAGAACAGCAAGCATATAATACTATTATAAAGCAAACAAAAACACCCCAGCAATGGCTTAACAAGATCCCCAGCGATATAACAAAGATACTAACTGAACCTCACAAAAAAATATTAAAAGAGTACACAAGCCTTTCGTCTATCCAAAAGAAACCAACACAAAAGGAAGTAATCGGCATCTTAAGGCTCAACGGCATAAAACAAGAAGACAAAAATGCAAAGTTCAAAGTATCTGCTCTTTTAGACAACTTGGATCAATACCATTATATGTTAGAAAATAACGGGAAAAACTTATTAAAAAAAAGTAAACAAAAAGACGATTTAATCAATCAAAAGCAATACTCGGCAGCACTCATACATCAACTTAAAGAAATTTATCCGAACATGCTCTCTTCACGTGATATACAAGTTTTTGCCAATACCACAAATAAACCTGCTATGATACTATTTGCACAAGCAAGTGCCTATAGTGACATCTTAAATCAGATAAAAAGAGAAATTACGCAATAAAAAAGGCCGCTTGGAAAAGCGGCCTTTTTATTTAATCTTTTTTCTTTAACGTCGGGAACAATATCACATCTTTAATCGATTGCGTATTGGTGAGCAACATAGTCAGACGATCAATCCCCATACCTGCACCAACGGTGGGTGGCAATGCATGCTCAAGCGCTAACACATAATCAGCATCATAGTAATGAGCTTCATCATCACCTGATGTACGAGCTTGTGCTTGCTGCTGAAATCTTTCGGCTTGATCAAATGGATCATTCAACTCATTAAATCCGTTTGCTAATTCCATACCGGCAATGAACAGCTCAAAGCGTGCAGCAATAGCAGGATTTTGCGCATCACGTTTTGAAAGCGGTGAAACTTCAACAGGATAATCGGTAATGAATGTCGGTTGAATAAGTTGTGATTCAACTTTTTCTTCAAAAATTGCGAGCAATTTTTCGCCCCATGAAGCATCTTTATTTTTTGTTGAAATATGCAACTCTTTGAGCACAGCATCAATATCGTTATCAAGCGCATCCTCATCAATACCCACATACTTCATTACAGAAGCCTTCATGCTCAAACGTTCAAATGTTGAAAAATCGATAAGATGCTCATCATATTGAATCTGCTCAGATAAACCGGATTCCTTAATCACTTTTTTAATAAGTTCTTCAATAAAGTCCATCATCCAATGATAATCTTTATAGGCAACATACCATTCAACCATAGTAAATTCAGGATTATGACGCGTTGAAATCCCCTCATTGCGAAAGTTACGATTAATTTCATACACACGTTCAAAACCACCGACAACCAAACGTTTCAAATAAAGTTCAGGTGCGATACGCAAATAGAGCTCTGCATCCAGTGCATTATGATGCGTAACAAATGGTTTTGCGGCAGCTCCACCCGGAATCGGATGCAACATCGGAGTTTCAACTTCAATAAAGTCATGATTATCGAAAAAGTTACGCATCGTGCGGATAATAGCTGATCTTATTTTAAAACGCTCACGGCTTTCAGCATCAGTTATCAAATCTAAATAACGTTGACGATACTTTGTTTCAATGTCAGAAAGACCATGAAATTTTTCAGGTAATGGATGTAGGCATTTACTTTGCAAAGCAAATGCAGAAACTTTAACCGTAACCTCACCCATTTTAGTTTTGAACGAATGCCCTTGTACCCAAACAATATCACCAATATCAATATAATGCTGAATAAATTCGAAGGTTTCATCGCCAACCATATCTTTACGAATATAAATTTGTACTTTACCAGTACGATCTTGAATAGTAGCAAACATTGTTTTGCCATGTTCACGTACCGTTAGCAAGCGACCTGCAACTGCATATTCAGGTGACTCACTATCTTCTTTGAATGCATCAATAATTTCTGCACATGTTGTATTTGTTGGTTTACCCGCAGGATAAGCAGAGATACCGTTTTTTTGGAGCTCTTTTACTTTATCAACGCGAATGTAATGTTCTTCTGAAATATCCGGGTTTTTGTTTTGTTCCATTGCCAATGTTCCATTGTTAGATTACATTTAATTATGTATACAGTATATACCTTTTAATGATTTAATCCATATGGATAAGATAAAGAACCTGTAATAAGCCCTTTATCTTTTGTGCCCAACACCACATAACTTACCGGTTCTTCAAAGCCCTCTAAACATTGAACAATGTCATCTCCTTCTTGTGCATCTACCTTTTGAAAACTACTAAAACTACTATAAGAAGAGACATCCTTAAGAAAAACCCAATTTTTTTCTTGCCATTTTTTCTTGTCCATCTCATTTATTTCTGCCAAATCAATCTGTTGTGCCCAGTTACGCTCAGGCAAGTATCTAAAAAGGTTACACAAAATGATTTGTCCTGTTGGAATCATACGAATATCGTTAATAGTGATGCAAGGATCATTCAAGTTATAAAACCGCTGATCTTTCTCTTTCCACAATACTGTTTTATTAAAAAAATGAACTCTTTTCATATTTAGCCAAATATCTTTCAAATGATCTGGACACTCAGAAGATTGTGCTAAACGTATAATATCAAGTAAGGATTCGTACCTACCCTGAAAAGGAACCATTGCATAGTCTCTATTAAAAGGAGAATCAACAAAAGGTGCCTCCATATCATCTAAAACACTGCCAGATGGGATATCAGCTGTATACATAAACGATGAAAACAAACACACATAAAAAATGAAAAATTGCTTTATCATGTCAATCTATTTGCTATTCTGTTGCAATGATAAAATCATCTTCAACACGATCCCAATCGATGACATGCCACCAAGCAGAAATATAATCGGGACGCTTATTTTGGTATTTAAGATAATAGGCATGCTCCCACACATCAAGCCCCAAAATAGGAAATAAACCTTGTTTAAGAGGTGAATCCTGATTTGATGTCGTTGTTACTTGTAAACGACCATTTTCATCAACACATAACCATGCCCACCCACTGCCAAATACCGTCTTTGCAGCTGCAGTAAATTGTTCTTTGAAAGCATCAAACTCACCGAATTCTGCGCGAATCGCTTTAAGTACTTTGTCACGCGGTTGTCCACCACCATCTTTTTTCATCATTGTCCAAAACAATGAATGATTCAAATGACCACCGGCATTATTGCGCACTACCGTTTGCAGACCTTTAGGCAACTTATCATAGTTAATAACTAAATCTTCCAATGATTTATCTTGATATTGAGGATAGCCCTCTAATGCATTGTTAAGATTATTCACATACCCTGCATGGTGCTTATCATGATGGATTTCCATAGTACGTGCATCAATATAAGGTTCTAATGCATCAAAAGCGTATGGTAATTCAGGAAGTACAAATTTTGCCATATTTATTTCCTCTATCGATTATTTAATAGCTGTATAACATGAATTACCGTAACATAAGGCAAAAAATAGTCAATTTCAAATGCCTAACTTACCAAATAGATAACCTCATCTTTACGTGCCATTTGTAACTGCTCGCGAGCCATTTTTTCTTTACAAAATGAATGCACATTCCATGCTATAATCTGCTCTTGCAACTGCAGCATCTCTTGCTTTTTTTGAGCAATCTGCTCAACCATTTCATAACATTCTGATTTGAGATGCACTAACTGATTAAATCCATGTGCACCAAAAAGATACATCCAACTGAACAGCACAAGTTCACCCACAAACAATAAACGAGAGCATATACGTTTCACGTCAATAACTAACATTTAAGAACCTCCTTACTCAATTCATAAAAGTTGTTGCAAAAGCATCCTCTTTTATATCTACAATAAGCTATAACATAAAAGACAGTAAATATATGAGCTTTAGTTCGGAGAATATAATGAATAAGACGCACCTTTTTTTATTTTTAATACCAATATATTTTATACAAGCAAAAGATGAACAAAAACAACCTTCATACGACCAAGAAGCCTTCAATTGGTCACGCACCATGGCTGAAGTTGCACAAATGGTAGGTGAGAAACATTTTAAACTTCCTGAAAATGCCGGTGAATGTTGGGCTGAGGCAATCAATGGATTTGTCAGCTGCTTAGATCCTCATTCAGGATTTTTGGCACCAAAAGCATATAAACAGATTATTCAATCAACATCCGGAAGTTTTGGCGGTATTGGTATTGTAATTGACAATACGCGTCAACCAAAAGATAAATATTTAACTATTATCGATACCATCCCTGATGGTCCTTCAGATAATGCAGGCATCAAACCGCTTGATAAAATTGTGGAAATCGAAGGGGAACTTCTTGAAGGCATGACAACCGAAGAAGCAACCGCAAAACTGAAAGGAAAACCGGAAAGCACGGTTGAAATTAAAGTATTACGTGAGGGACATCCTGATTTAATTGTCGTAAGCATCACACGAGACGTTATTAAAGAACAAAATTCATTATCATTTTATCTACCTGAACAACAAATATATTACGTTTCATTGAGTCAATTTTCACAAAATGCAACCAAACAGATCGAAGATTTACTCAAAAAATCAAACGACCACTCTTATAAAGGTTTAATTGTTGATATGCGCAATAATTCAGGTGGTCTGCTGAATGTTGCTATTGATATCGTTGGCCTGTTCTTGCCCAATAACAGCTTAGTTGTCGAAACGAAAGGTAGAAATAATCAAGAAACACAACAATATCACACAAAACGTGAACCTATTGTCAAAAGCACTTTACCGATTTTCATTTTGATAAACAACTATACCGCTTCGGCAGGTGAAATTTTAGCCGGCTGCCTACAGTTACACTCAAAACAGCTCAGTGCACAAAATGATAAAAACCAACTTATGGTCTTCCTTCTTGGTAGTCGTACTTTTGGCAAAGGATCAGTACAAACAATTGTGCCGGTGAGTAATAATTCTGCATTAAAGTTAACTACTGCTTTATATTATTTGCCCGGCGACATATCCATTCAAGGCATGGGAATAGAACCTGACTTTGTTGTTGAACGCATGTTACCGCAAACCGAGCAAATGAAATGGTTTACCAAATCACATGGCCGCGAATGCGCAATGACCAATCACATCACCACCGAAAGAAGCAAAGAGTTAGCCGAAAAAGAAAAAGAGGAAGAAAAAAAATCGAAAAATGACAGCAAACAGAAGAAATGGTCTGATCGTATGAAAGATGCTCTGCAGAAAGATAACCAACTGAAAAGCGCAATTACATTAATTAACATTTTTGATATGGCGTATACCTGCTTTCCCGGTAAAGTTGCCAATCGCCAACAAGCATTATCCTTTTTGCAACAAACATTTGCTAGTGACAACAACATTAAACTTGAAGAGGTAAAACCGGATAAAAAAATTTTGACAAACAAAAAAAAGTAAGTACGTTATATTGTTCCAAGAGTAAATATACTCATATAGGAGAAATATGAAACGAAAGCAAAAGCACAGAATGTCTATTGTTTTTTTTTCCAGTTTCATCGTATTAGTTATGTTTGGAGTTAAAAGACAATACCCACCAAATAAGTTCATGCATGTAAAGCAGGCTGTAGCGCCTGTTTAACCAATTTATATCCTTATGTGAGTAAAAAAAGAAAAATGAAAAAAAATATATTAGTTGTATGCCCAAAAGACAGAGATCGCCAAGAATTAAAACAGTTCAACGATAAATACAATATTCAGTTCCACCCCTTTGATACAACACAATTTCGTTCATTCATCTACAAAAAAAAAGCCGGAAACGCAATTAATTCTGCCAATATAGTTGACGACATTATTTTTTATATAAAAAAACATAACATCGATGGCATTCTTTCAAGCGATGACTATCCAGGAAGTTTATTTGCAAGCATTGCGGCACAAGAGTGTAACTTGGTAGCACCAACGCCTAACAGCATTATCTTATGCCAACACAAATATTTAAGCAGATTAATGCAAAAAAAATACGTTCGGCAAGCTGCTGCTCATGCACAACTACTTGAATATACAAAAGCATATACAGCTCAAGACGTACCGCCTTTTCCTTTTTTTATAAAACCGATAAAAGCATGTCATTCAGTTGGTGCACAAAGAATCGGCTCCATTGATGAATTGGTTACCTATTTAAAGAATAACAATTTTCCGCATGAATTTTCTGATCCACTCGATTGGGCAATAAAAAAATATACGCAATATAACGTTCCATCACATGCATGTATTGCAGAAGAGTATCTTGATGGCACCATACAGGTTACCATTGAAGGCTATGCCTTTAACGGCCAAATACAGATGCGTGGAATCGTTGACTCAATAATGTATCCTGGAACCATTTCATTTGCACGATTCGAATACCCATCGCAACTACATGATGAAGTTCAAAAACGCATGGCTAACATATCAAAACATTTCATGCAACAGATCGGCTTTAATAATGGCCTGTTTAATATTGAACTGATGTATAATGACAAAACTGATGCCATCCACATCATCGAAGTCAACTCTCGCATGGCTTCACAATATGCAGATATTTATGAAAAAGTTGACGGAACCAATACCTATGAAATTGCACTCTCTATTGCTGTAGGCAAAAATCCTAAAGTGAAAAAACAGAAAGGCATCTATAAAACAGCCGCAAGCTTCCCTATGCGTATTTTTAATGATGCTTTGGTTCGATCTGTCCCCGACAATAATGAAATACAAAAAGTAAAAAACCGATTTGAACAAACACGCATATCAATCGTTGCACAACCGGGCCAACATTTATCCGATTGCCTCCAAGATGGTCATAGTTATCGTTATTGCATGTTACATTTAGGAGCGAAAAACCATAGCGAATTATTACTCAAATTCAAAACATGCCAAAAGATGCTTCACTTTAAATTTGATCTAATTCATTAAATTTGCAACTTACCGATTTTCATAATAGGTTAAATCATTATACATAATAAAAAAGGATATAACTAATGACATGGCTTTATTACGCACTAGCCTCCTCTATAACATGGAGCTTCGTTACTATTTTTGGAAGAATGGCAGCAGAACGAGTCGACACGACGCTCATCACTACAATACGTGCAGTCTTTATGAGCGTTTCATTAATTATAATGACACTGTTCATAAAGCGAATCAACATATCATCTCTCAGCACAATTGAAACTAAAGACTGGGTATATATTCTACTTGCATCACTTGCTAGCAGCGTGTCATGGCTTTGCTACTTTGCTGCATTCAAATATGGCTTCATCTCAAAGGTAATAACCGTAGATCGTATTAGTTTCATTTTTATTATGCTCATGTCTGCATTTGTCTTTAATGAACCTCTAACTTTTAACATGATCCTGGGAGGAAGCTTAATGGTTATTGGCATTGTGCTTATTGCATATAAATAATCTCTAAAGGAATATAATGACTTTCGATCGCAGCAAAGTGCTAAACAGGCTATTGGTGATTTTCGATGAGGCAAAAGAATCAGGATACTCTGCACGTATTGTCAATTCCCAAAAACATATTTTTGCTCTTGAGAAAGATGAAAAATCAATTATTTTTTATGATTATCCCCCATTTAATACCCCAGATTCAACTCTGAAGTGCATAATTTAAGATAATAAAAAAGGCCAAGTGAAG